>CANFUB010000114.1 GCA_947450015.1 Bacteroidota bacterium
ACACTTGTTAAAGTTTGTGTAACGTCAAGGTTGATGGCACTTGTAGTGTATTTTCCAACAACACCTATACTAGTCCAAGCGTCAATTCTGCTGCGAATAGCACTGCTAATAAAATCGGCCGAGATTATGAAGGTACCACCTTTGTAATCAACACCTGCATATGTAAAATCTTTGCCATCTTTTACTTTGCCTTTGCCAATAATCCATTTAATAGGAACATGGTGTGTTTTTAGAAGTTCGTATACAAGTCCATATGGTTTTAAGCCATTTGCAATTGTTTGTGTACTTGTTCCCATGTTAATGATATATGAACCTGAGGGGAAAATTTCAGTTTGACTGTTAGCCCTAAAGGAAAATATAATAAAAAGGAAAATTAATAATCGTTTCATTTTAATTGGATAATGGTTACTCAATGTTTTTAATTTCATTGATTGGCAATTCATCTTTTTGTTGTGATTTTTTACGTGATGATTTAGTATTGAAAATTTTATAGCTGATTTGTAATGCTTTTTAAAAAAAGCCACCTGCATTACTGCAGGCGACTTCTTTTTAACACTACACTATAAAACTATCTTTTGATAAATTTAGCAGATGTTAAGCTGCCATCATTGTTTAATATATTTACGAAATAAATACCGTTCTCCAATTGTCTAATATCGAACTGAATGCTTGATCCATTGATGTTCGAAGGCATTGTTAAAGCTACTGCTTTGCCATTCGCATCCATAATGCTGATTGCTGATTCAACTTCTACTGTTTCAGTTAAACTTACGTTTAAGTAATCTGAAGTTGGATTAGGGTATACACTTACTGTGCTGATAACATTGTTCAATTTAATTTGTGCAATGTTGCTGAATCTGTAGTCACCATTTTCGTCAACCATTCTTAATTGGTAGTATACTGTAGTCGCTTTAATGTTAGATACATTTACATCAGAAAAATTGTAAGCGTTGATTTCATTGCTATTGCCTATTGCATTCACAGTTCCTATAGTGGTAAAGTTTTTACCGTCGATTGAACGTGTTACTTCAAATTGGTTTAAATTTTCTTCTGATGAAGTTGACCAGCTGATTTCACCATTGTTGTTATCAACTGTAGCTTCGAAGTTGTTTAAGGTTACAGGCAATGGCACAACCATAGCAGTAAAGGCTTTAAAGTAGAAAGAAGCTTGTCTTGTTGTGTTTGCAGTAACAATACCAATGGTACCAACTCTTAATCTGAAAGAAGTAATGTTGGTGTAATTGATTTGTGCCATCGCAGCATAGTTGCTAGTGTCAATGTTGTTGAACTGAGTTGTAGCGCTTTTGAAGTATAACCAACTTGCATCTGAACCAGTTGTAATGGTTGAGTTTTTAATTAATTTAGTGGTAGCTGGCATCGATGCTCTAACAAATTCTCTGAAGGTATTGCTATTGCCCGGACCATCACAATCAACTATCGTCATTGAAACTGCGCTTTGCACATCAGCAGCTTTGTTTGAACTTTTAATAAAGTCGATTTTGAATTCTACATAGCTACTGTCATTTGCACTTGCAGTACTATTAGTATATCTGATATTTGGTTGCCAAGCGTATTTGTATACAGAAGAATCATCCATTACATCTACAGATGCATTTTTAGATGCTGTAACAGTTACGATAGCGTTAACACCAGGAGCAACACTTAAGAAAGTGTAAGTAGAACCCGATTTAGACGGATTTCTGAATTGGTATGTTTTTGCGGTCTGTGAAAAAGCGATGTTGCATATAGCAATCAAAGCAACGAGATTAAAAATTCGTTTCATAGTGTTTTGTAGTTTATTAGTTTTAATCTTAAAGGCGTTTTACTTCTTTAAGACGCCACAAAGATAATATAGTACTTTTATACTATGTTAATAAAATAGGTATAAAATGGCCAAAAAATATGTAACTAGCTGATAATCTTATTTATAAATTTTTTTGAATCTAAGTACTTTTACACATTTTAGGGTTTATTTTAGTAAAATGGTATTTAAAACTTGGTTAAATTGGGAGTAAAAACAAGTTCACTAAAATTGGAAATTGTAGGATCTGGTGAAAAATTGTATTTAGCAGAATTACATTGTTGAGGTATCCCAATATTAAAATCAGAGGATATAAAAAAACCCCATTTGAAAAAACAAATGGGGTTTTGAAATAAGATTGAGTTATGCTGAAGCCTTTAAATTTCTTTGTCTAAATCAAAATTTCTACAATAGAAATTAGCGACATAACTTAGTGTTAATGGCTTGACATCTAGCGTGTTACCCATGTTATCTACCAAGACTTCAACAAAATAGTTGTAAATAGAATAAAGTTCTAATTTGAATCCTTTAGTAAGTTTTACTTCGCATACAAATAGTGACTTGTCACTCAAGATTTGCAACCTTGAGTTGTTGTTAAAAGTGTTTAATTCGAGTTGTGTAATCAGCATTATTTTAGTTTTGGATAGTTTTAAATTCCATAACAAAAGTAAAAGAATAATTACTTTAAACAAAAATATTTTTAAATTTTACAACTAATTGACAGCGTTTTCGCCCTCATAAACATTAACACTTTGATTACTTGATATTTGCATAGATTCTATTACAGCTGCATTAAAATGGTCGTTGGCTTGCATATAGGCCACAGTTTTGTATGCATCTGCACCCATTCGACGTTTTTCCAAAGAAGCGGTAAATCCAAGATTTATTGAACTACATTTTAAATAATTAGCTCTCAAAATTACTTGGTATAGTGCCTGGCGATATACATTTATTTCATACTGTTCAGATTTGTCAACACCAATGAAGATAGCATTGTAAACATCACCTGATTTGTAATTGAAAACAACAGCCACTTCTTTGCGTTCATTTTGATTTTCACCTGTTTTCAATTTTATAGATAACACTTCCCAATTTGGTGAATTGGCTATATTTTCAAATAATTTTATAGGTAAATCAAAGGTGTTTAGTTTAAAACTGCTACCTTTAATGTGGTTATATAGTTTATACCAGTGCTTAACTTGTTCTTCTGTTGGGTTTTTTACTACCTCGCATTCAATTAAATTAACGTGTTTTAAAATTTGACCTCTAAAATGCTTTCTGGCTTTGTGTGTTAAGGAAGCAATAAATTCAGTTTCATTTGTCCAAGTTAAGTCTTGGTGAACATTTCGCTCAGGCATTTGTGTTTTGAAATAGCCATTGCCTAACATTGCTTTGTCCAATTCTGCATTGCCATCATCAAAATCTCTTAGCATTATTGAACCCGCATTGTATTTTTTCATCAAAGCAGAAGCCATCCAATACAATTCGTTATATGCTTGTTTTTTGTATTCACTTTTCTCATTTACGTAAACATGCCCCCCTTCTGTCAATAGTGACCCAGTCATAACCATTAAGGAAGTTAGATAATATGGATCGCTAGTCTTTCTTATCATTTCAATTTTATGCGAAATGGTTTCATGTGAAAGCATATCATCTTTACAAAGGGCGGTTGTAAAGAAAGTTGCTAGAACAACTCTTTGGCTTTTATCCTTTACAATTAAATAATCAAACTCCCAATTGTTTTCAATTAAACTATTGTTCTTAAATGTCTTTTCAAGAAACAGCAGTCCTTCATAGTCAAAACTACCTTTTCCTTTGAATATAGTATCCCACTCATCCTTCTTGATTTCAGTAATGGATTGGTATTTTTCTAGAATTAAATTAGATGGCTTGATAATAGGCTGGAATGTGTCTTCTGTATTGGTTTCACCTGGATTATCAATTTTAAAGGCTTTGTAAATTTGATCTCTTGTTATATTTTGTTCAGTTAAGACTTCATCAAAATGCCTTGCCATAGAGGTAATCATACCTTCTATTTGTTTAAATGTATGCAATCTAGTTATTGTAAATCTCACACCAGTGTTTTTCATTGGTACTGCTGGGAAAGCACCAAGGTTTGTGTAATAACCATCATCAAGCATTCTCTTAATTAACTGATACCCCACTTTTGGTAAGCAAACCCCAATAAAGAAAACAGGTGAATTTAGTTCCTTAATGAGTGGTAAGCCTGCTTTCTTAATCATAAGGTTAGCATACTTAATATTTTCTTGCAAATCTTCCTGCATCTTTACTATTTCGCTTGATAGATGAATATCTGCTGCAGCTAAAGCTGCACCTAAGGCTGCAGGCTGCATGGGTCCTGAAGTAATCATTGGTCCACCACATGTTCTAACCAGACTTGCCATTTTTTCATTTGGGAATATCATTGCTCCACCGCCACTTGCAAAGGCTTTATTCAAACTTGTTGTCAAAACCATTCTTTCGTGCAAATCATGATTTTGCAAAACAAATCCCCTACCGTTCTTACCAAAACTGCTCATTCCATGCGCATCGTCTACGTAAAAATTAAATTTGGGATACTTATCTAATAAATCATAAATGGCATCTATAGGGGCTCCATCACCATACATTGAATAAATACCATCTGCCATGTACCAAACCTTTTCGTATTTCTTACTAAGTTGAATAATTCTATCCTCCAATAAGTCCATTCTATTATGTCTCAGTAATTCAATATGAATTCCCTTAGGTTTTAATAGGGTTGTTGCTGTTTGAATGGAGCTGTGAACTTGATGATCTAGGATAACAGCATCCTTTTCTCCTATTATAACAGGTAAAGTAGAAATGTGCCCAAGCGTGGTGGTTGGGGTAACAACACAATAACCTCCGAACAATTGGTTTAACTTAGATTCAAGTTGTTGATAATGTATAGAGGATAAGTAGGCCCTAGATGCTGAAAATTGTGTTCCATAACCTTCCAAAGCTTTAATTGCACCAGCCTTTAATCGCGGGTCAAATTCTAAACCAAGATAGCTACAAGAGCTAAAATTGACTAGTTCTTTGTCGTTGATTTTTAGCATATTACCTTCTAACATTTCGTTTGAAACATTTAGGTGTAAGATGCCGCTGTTCTTTCCATCGGTAATCACATCATTGATGGTAGTAAGAAAATTGTTCATAACTTATGGATAATTAATTATTGATACAAAGATGGGGGATTAAAATCAATATTCAAACAGTTTTCAACATTTTTTAGTACTTTTTTACTAGGCCCATGTGTTTTTTTAATCTAAGAATATGAAAATAAACAAATTACATTTTAAAAAAAATATTTGAATTATAAATGCCTGTTTTCAAATACTTTAATTTATTTTTTTGATCAATTTTGCTCTTTTTTCATCTCCGTTTAGTCAATTAACTACATCCATTTTTTTCAATTTTAATCTAGTATTTTAATACTAGTTTTTTTCATTAAATTTACATTATTAATCTATTAATCATGTTTTTATATTTTATTTATAAATAATATTATTTTTATTAAAAGACTCTAAATTGTAAACAATCTGTTTTTGTTAATAAAATGTTATTGGATTTAAGGTTCCGTTATTCCTGAAAATTTGTTCGACATTTTGAAAAACAAGAATAAAATTCATTTTATTCCTATATTTGCATTTAATACAGCAAATATTAAAATGACCAAAGCGATGGAAATTTATGAAAATCAACAAATTAAGATGGAGATTATAGATGGCATAATTCATGCCCACTATAAAGCAGGTCTTAAAATTACCCTACCAGATGCAAAAACAATCGTTGCAGAGCGATTGAAATTATTAAAAAGCAGAGTGCTTCCAGGACTTGTTCTGGATGGTGGTGTAGTAAGTATGGACAAAGCAGCCCGCGACTATTTTTCATCACCAGAAGGAATTCAGGGATTAAAATCAGTAGCAATTGTTGAAAATTCTTTCTTTAGCAAGATGTTGATCAACTTTTTCATGCGCATTACCAATGCCTCTATTAAAGTGAAAGCTTTTAGCAACGAGGTAGAAGCTTTGGAGTGGTTAAAAAAAGATGCGTAAACTAAATTAACACTCTAAACAATTGACTGTATTAAAATAACTAGACTTGAAAGACATTAATAATTTTGACTTGGACGAGCGCTTCATGCAGCTCGAAGATGTACTACTAGCATATTCCCATGGAGATTTTTCCAAAAAACTATCTATTTCTGATAAGTTAGATCCTATAGATACTGTGATGTCTGGCATTAACATGCTAGGTGAGGAGCTTGAAGAAACAACTATTAAAAGAGATTTTTTTAACTCTGCTTTCCACTCCATTACCGATAGTTTAGTGGTAATCAACAATTCAGGGGTAATTATAGATTTAAATGAAAGCTTCATTTGTCTTCTTGAACTACAAAAAGAAGATATTATTGGCAAGAACTTAACAAGTTTTTTGAAATTTAAGAGTTTTGAAAAAACCATACAGTCTTTATACAAGAACCAAAAAACAATAGATTTCGAATCTGAAATTCAAACCTCTCAGGATAAAAAAATAATGGTTGAATGCCATGTTTCTGTCATTGATAATAACAAATGCCATTCTTTGGTGAAAATTCACGATCTAACCTATAAAATTCAACAAGAAGCCTCGAGAATAGCCACCATTATTAAAACACAGGAAGAAGAAAGAAATAGAGTTGCCTCAGATTTACACGACAGTATTGGTCAACAAATTTCTGCTCTGAAGTTTTATTTCGACTCAATTCAAAAGCAAAAAGATGATAAGTTGAGAACTGTGCTTTTGAAAAAGACTGAATCTTTGATTGATAACGTAGCAGATGAAATTAGAAATATTTGCTTCCAATTAATGCCAAGGTCTGTTGAAAAATTTGGATTATCCGATTCGATAAAACAATTGGCGGACATTATTCAATTCAGCACTGGTATTCAATTTGATTTGAAACTAGCAGAGTCAAAAATAAAAATTGACTCCAATATTTCGATGTCTGTTTACAGAATTATACAGGAGTTTGTAAACAATTCAATCAAGCATGCAAAATGTAAAAATATTAAGGTTAATTTTGAAGTGAAACCAAAAATATTAACACTTACTATGATTGACGATGGCGTTGGTTTTGGGGAATCTACAAGTAAGAGAAAAGGTAATGGTTTAGACAACATTAACTTACGTGTAAAATACCTTAATGGTGAAGTTGAATTTATATCAGAAAAAGATAAGGGTGTTATATTGAATATTAGCATACCTTTGAACACATAACATTATGCAAAAACTAGTAAAAATATTAATTGTAGATGACCATCCGATGATTAGAGATGGTTTAAAAACCATGCTCGAAATAGGATGCGAAGACATGGTTTTCAAAGTATTTGATTGCGACAACACTGAAGAGGCTGTTGAATATCTTAAAAATGAAAAAATGAAGGTCGCTTTAGTCGATTATCAATTAATTGATCTTGATGGTGCTTTAGTAACTGCCGCACTTATGGAAGTTAACCCTAAAATAAATATTTTGGGTATTTCAAATTATAATGAAATAAACCACATCCATGACATGTTAAAGGCTGGTGCCAAAGGTTATACTTTAAAAAATATCTCTTCAGAAAATTTATTTAATGGTATTAAAATTTTGTTAAATGGTGGTACTTTCTTCTCTCCAGAAGTAGCACATCTATTAGCCAATCAGTACTATAAAAAATTAACTGAAAAATCTGGTAAAAAGAAAGGTCCTAACTTCATCAGTAATTCTGACCAAACTGATGGTAACGAACTTTTAGATAGGCTTTCAAAAAGAGAAATAGAAATTCTAACCTGTATTGCTAACGAAATGACGAATGAAGAAATTGCAGTAAAACTTGAATTAAGTAAAAGAACTGTCGACAATCACCGTCAAAACATGCTGAATAAGCTCAAAGTAAAAAACTCAATGGGATTATTG
>CANFUB010000115.1 GCA_947450015.1 Bacteroidota bacterium
ATCCACCATTCATCATGTGCTCTTCTGCAGTTACAACACATCTGGTTTTGCGCACTGAATTTAAAATGGCAGCATCATCCAATGGCTTGATGGTATGTATATTGATAACCTCTGCACTGATGCCTTTTTCGGCCAATGCTTGCGCAGCTAAAATACTTTTCCATACAAGGTGACCAGTACAGAAAATAGAAACATCAGTACCTTCGTAAATGGTAACTGCTTTACCGATTTCAAATACTTGATCGGGTTTGGTAAAGATGGCTACTTTCGGTCTGCCGAAACGCAAGTAACAAGGACCATCGTGATTGGCAATGGCAATGGTTGCAGCTTTGGTTTGGTTGTAATCGCAAGGATTAATCACCACCATGCCTGGGAGCATTTTCATTAAACCAAGGTCTTCTAGTATTTGGTGTGTTGCACCATCTTCGCCCAAGGTAACACCGGCATGCGATGCACATATTTTTACATTCTTGCCACTGTATGCAATGCTCTGTCTGATTTGATCGTACACACGACCAGTACTAAAATTAGCAAAGGTACCAGTGAAAGGAATTTTACCACCTGTTGCTAAGCCTGCAGCTACGCCCATCATGTTGGCTTCTGCTATGCCCATTTGATAAAAACGGTCGGGGAATTCTTTTTTGAATCCATCCATTTTTAATGAGCCTGTAAGGTCGGCACAAAGTGCAACGATATTGCTGTTTTGTTTGCCTGCTTCAAGTAAGCCTGCTCCAAAGCCAGAGCGGGTATCGTTATTGCCAAGTATTTCTATGGTTTGCATTATAAATTTAATTCTGATGTTGTTGCTGATGTAATGATAAATTCTTTTTCGAAGGTGTAAATGGTGCGGGTTTCAGATTTACTGCGACCGATTAACACATATTTTCCGGGTTGCATAATGATGGTTTGAAAATACTCATCTGAAATATCGCATACCCATTCTATTTTTCCATTCACTGTTTGGTAAATGGCGGCTACTAAATTTGATTTTTTATTGATTTGTAAACGGCCTGGTTGGTCGATGGTAATAAAAGTGGTTTTGTTTTGATCAACCACTACACTGTCGTAATATTTTCGA
This sequence comes from Bacteroidota bacterium, assembly GCA_947450015.1. Lineage (GTDB taxonomy): Bacteria > Bacteroidota > Bacteroidia > NS11-12g > UBA955 > JABMMZ01. Next base: position 1,079 of record CANFUB010000115.1, read on the forward strand.
GGGGTTGTAAGTACTTCTAAATCGTAAGCACCAGTTATATATCTTTTGGTGGTATTAAAACTTTGTGCATTGATGGTTTTCGATTTGTTGTGCACTTTAATAACAGCCTTTAATTCTAAATAATTGGTGACCCCTTTTGATATCAATTGTATATGTCCTTGCGGCACATCAATGGGAATGATATTGTGTTTGCCAACGATAAGTTCAATATTGGTTTTGGTAACCGGCGGCATGGTGTGCACAGTGATATCATACTTACGCATAGGGTCAAGAAACAAAGTATCAGGCACGCCTCTGCCATTCATGGTATGGTCGAAATTGTGTAATAATTTTTTGGTGTAATGGTCGTAGATGCTCATGGCCACATCGGTTTCAACGGGGCGAATTTGTTTGTCTAGTAAATTCACTTGACAACTGGTGGCATTCATGGCCTGTGATATAACAACGCCTACGACATTGTTCGCGTCTTTTTCGGTATTGGCATCGTAATATGTACCGGCACAATTAAAGCTCAATTTAAATTGATCGGTAGAACCCACACCAATGATAAATGGTTTTAAGAAAATACCTTTTTTCTGTAAGGCTTGCGAAATAGCGCAAGGATCGCCAGTACATTCTTCTAAACCATCGGTCACTATGATGATTAAATTTCTAACACCTGCTTCTACAGGAAAATCTTTTTCACTTTCTTGTAAAGAATAGGCAATTGGAGTCCAACCTTTTGGTGTTAAACTGGTAATTCTTTTTTTAATGAGGATGTGGTTGTTCGGTGCAAAGGGTACTTCTAAACGCGAGTCTTTGCAATCTTTTTGGTCCACTGTTTTTTGATGCCCATACACCCTTAAAGCCAATTCTACATTGCTAAAGGTTTTAAAACTATCCACCATTTTGAGTGCAATTTTTTTAGCCGCTTGCATGCGGGTGCCTTTCTCTAGGGTAGAGGTCATGCTGCCCGAAGCATCAAAAATAATGAGGATGCGTGTTTTTTGTTTGGTTTGCGCAGATAGGCCGAACGCTACAAAAAGCGCCATTGTTAAAAGCAATGATTTCATATACTGAACAAACGTGTAGTGCATCAAACTATTGTGTTGCATTAATAATCGCCCAAAGTTTCTGGTAGTTGTGCCAAGGCTTTCGCCAATTGGTCGTCATTAGGCGCTATGCCGTGCCACTCGTGACTGCCCATCATGAAATCAACACCTGCACCCATTTCAGTTTTCATTAAAATAACGATTGGGCGACCTTGACCTTGTAAAGCTTTTGCTTTGGCATTGGTGTCTAAAATGTCTTGCATGTTGTTGCCATCCATTTCTAAAACGGTCCATTTGAATGCTTCGAATTTACTTCTCAAAGAATCAAAGCCCATGATTTCTACAACACCACCATCAATTTGTTGTTTATTGTAATCAACGGCTGCTATGATATTGTCGAGGCCATGGTGACCAGCATACATAATGGCTTCCCAATTTTGACCTTCTTGTAATTCACCATCACCAGTTAATACATAAACAGTATGTGAATCTTTATCGGCTCTTTTTGCTAAGGCCATACCAGTGGCTACTGATAAACCTTGACCCAATGAACCAGAGGCAATGCGCACACCCGGTAAACCCTCGTGGGTAGTTGGGTGACCTTGTAAACGGCTGTTTAATTTTCTAAAGGTGCTCAATTCTTTCACATCGAAATAACCACTGTGTGCTAATACGCTATAGAATACCGGACTAATATGACCGTTTGATAAAACAAACACATCTTCATTTTTGCCTTCCATGGTAAACGCTTTTGGCTTGTGGTCCATGATGTTAAAATAAAGGGCTGTAAGGTAATCGGCACAGCCAAGCGAACCACCAGGGTGACCGCTTTGAACGGCATGCACCATGCGGACGATATCTCTTCTTACCTGTGAAGCAATTTGTTGTAATTCTGTAGCAGTAGACATTTTGTTGGGTTGTATTTCTGTGTGCGTTGACATTTAGATATAAATCAAGTTGCAAAAATCAAGCAATTAATCTGTTTATTTTTTAATGCCTCCTTATTTTTATAAACGAATAATAAACGATTCACTTTTTTTTAATGCATTTAGTTTTTCTAAATAAATATAGATGACCTCAATTTTCAAATTTTGGAATAATGTTTGCAGATAAGGGAACAGCAACATGTACCGATTGATCTTATTCTTATGCGCTTTGTTTCTCTTACCATTTCTATCGAAAGGACAACAGAATTTTATTAATGTGCCTTCTTCTGAAGTCACTAAAAAGGGGCAGATTTTTTTTCAACAACAATTTAATTTTAATGAACTGCTACAAGCTAATTCTACTTTCGATTACGGTTTAGGCAAGGGCTTCGAAACAGGGTTCAATGTATTAGGCTTGAACTACAACGAAAAACGACAATCTTTTTTTAACAACGATACCAACGATAGCGATCCATACAACCCTCTGATTGCATTCAATATGTTAAAGCAATTCAGATTAACAGAACATTCGCATTTATGTATTGGTGGTCAATTGGGCGCTAATTTTCGCAAAGAACACCGCACCAAAGAAGCGGGTTTAGGCTACATCAATTGGTCGCGCAGCGATTTGTTTGGAGAAAATAGTCAATTGGTTTTAGGGACTTATTACAACAGTATGCACTATGGCGGACAGGGCAATAGAGTAGGGGTTTGGGCGGGTTTACAAGTGCCCATCACACAAAAGTTTTATGCCATTGGCGAAACTGTTATTGGTAACAATGCCATCTCATACACCACCATAGCAGCCATGTATTTTCCGAAAAAATATTTGCCATTAACATTGGGACTGCAAATTCCGAATACTTCGCACAATGCGTATTCCATAGTATTCGAAATTACCTACGTGCCTTGATTTGCTTAGGATTTAATAAGCCACAGATTCACAGAGGAAATCCATTGCTATGACACAGATAGTTATAGAATGATTGAAACATTAGCTTGTGACTTTAGATTGAAATTAATCTGTGGGTTTTCAAAAAAAAATATAATCTGTGAATCTGTGGCGACTTGTATTCCCCAATAATGGTATCCTATAATCTGAGATATTTTGGTTTTAAAATATTATCTGTGAATCTGTGGCGACTTGTATTCCCCAATAATGGTTTCAAATAATCTGAGATATTTTGGTTTTAAAAATATCATCTGTGAATCTGTGGCGACCCTTGTATTTTACTGAATTGAAAGTCTTAAGTTAGGTAAATCATAGTTGGTTCGCACCCATTTAAGCCATTACTTAAAGTGTAACTTTGAATAAATTACATTATTAATTTATGAAAGCACTCTTTTACTCCAATGGCATCGATATTTTCGGTCCTGTTAATCTCGCTGAATTTAGTGAGAACAGATATTATAAAAGTACCCTCATTTGGTACGAAGGATTAAAAGGTTGGGTGAACATTGCCGACTGCGATGAACTCAAACATCTGATTGGTACCATGGCAACACCTGCTATCGATGCTGGTTTGCAACATGCCTTGCCCAATGCAACGCCACCACTTACTTCGCAAGTCGCGAATACGAACAGAGGTTTAAAACGTTCGCTATTAATAGCAGCACTGTTATTAATTCTGTTGGGTATTTTAACATTTTACAATTACAATTTGAATCCTGCAGCAGCCGGCAATACAGTGAATGCAACCATCGCATTGCCGAATGCAATTGATACCTTGCCCCAAGACACCGCTAAACAAAGAAAATTAAAACATGATGCCATGATTGCAAAGCAAGCCGAAATAAAAACCTATCGCATCAATTGGTCGAAGTTTATAATTGCCACCACCAACGATTACAGCGCCAACGAACTCGGTGGTATCAGCGATTTAAAAATTCTTTTGAAAAATAATTGTCCTTATAAAATCGACCATGCCCAAGTGCAAGTCAATTATTTGAAAGCCAACGGTACGGTGTACCATACCGAACGCCTCGACTTCGATAATTTAGAAGCCAAAACAAGTAAAGAAGTATTCGCACCTAATAGCGACCGTGGCGTTTCCATTGCTTGTTCTGTCATCATCATCAAAAGCACCGCCTTAAATTTATGCTGCGATAAAACCGCCAAGAATTTTAAAAAGCTGATAGGCGAAGACCCATACCGCTGCTTTCTGCAGTAGTTGGGACATGATATATCATGTCCCAACAGGGGCAGCCCAGCAACCAAAGATAAATGCATGTACGGTCATGACATGTCATGGCCGTTCAGCCAATCAACAAATTCTATAATTTATTTTCAGCGAAATAAGATATTTTTGAAACTTGTTATAAAAAATCACAGTTTTAAAATATTGACAATGCGTAAAATATATTCTTCCTTCTTGCTTGCTCTAATGGTAGTCACTGGCTTTGCTCAGAATACCAGCAATAATCTTAACTCAGCCGAAATATTACAAGCCATGCAAAAGCTCAATACCGTTGGTGCTGTGCTTTATGTGGCTGCTCATCCTGATGATGAGAACACGCGCTTATTGGCCTACCTAGCCAATGAACGCAAGTTCAGAACTGGTTATCTCTCCTTGACCCGAGGCGATGGTGGACAGAATTTAATAGGCAAGGAGCAAGGTGAATTATTGGGATTAATTCGCACACAAGAATTATTGGCCGCTCGCAGAACCGATGGGGCCGAACAGTTTTTTACCCGTGCCAATGATTTTGGTTTTTCTAAAAATCCAGAAGAGACCTTCGGTTTCTGGAACAAGGATAGCATATTGGCCGATGTGGTGTACACCATTCGCAAATTCAAACCCGATGTCATTATTTGTAGATTCCCAACTACTGGCGAAGGTGGACATGGACACCATACAGCTTCTGCGATTTTAGCATTAGAGGCTTACGATGCCGCAGCCGATCCAAAGCGTTTTCCCGAGCAATTAAAATATGTAGACGTATGGCAGGCCAAACGCATTTTTTGGAACACCTTTAATTTCGGGAGCACCAATACCACCGCACCTAATCAATTAAAAATCGATGTTGGTGCTTTCAATGCATTGTTGGGCAAAGGCTATGGAGAAATAGCAGCCGACAGTCGCTCGATGCACAAGAGCCAAGGCTTTGGTTCGGCCAAACAACGCGGCTCAACTACTGAGTATTTTAAATTGTTAAAAGGCGATTCAGTAAAAACAGATTTATTCGATGGTATTAATTCGCAATGGAACCGATTCAAAGGCACCGAGGCCTTACAAAAACAATTAACAGCAGCCATCGCATCCTACAATCCAAGTGCACCTGCTAAAAGTGTTACGCCATTGATTGCAATTTACAATACATTAAAAGTAATGGATCAAAAAGGCAGCTTCAATTATTGGAAGCAATTAAAGCTAAAAGAAATTGAGCAGTTGTTAATCGCCTGTTCAGGCTTATGGCTCGAGGCTTATGCAGCCGATTACATCGCCATTCCTGGACAGGAAATAAATATTACCTCTCAAATTGTTTGCAGAAATAATGTAGCTGTAAAAATCAATGGACTATCATTCCTCGATCAAACCGATACTGTAACTGCCTTTATAACTAAGGCTAATGAATTATACACTTTTAAACACAAAGAGAAATTAAGTGCCACTGCTGCATATTCTAATCCGTATTGGTTGAACCAAGACCATGGCATTGGGTTGTATACTGTGCACGATCCTTTGTTAGTGGGCGTTCCAGAAAACAAGAGTAAAACGAATGTTTTATTCGATGTGACCATACAGGATTTGAATCTGAGAATTCAACGTCCTTTGGTATATAAATACACCGATCCTGTAAAGGGCGAAGTATACCGACCATTGGAAGTGTTGCCAGAAGCAACTGTAAATTTTTCTGATAAGTCTTTTGTCTTTGTAAATGGTCAACCACAAACTATTAAAGTTACGATTAAAGCCAATACCAATAATGTGGAAGGTGACCTGTCATTATTTGCTCTGAGCGACCTTGAATCTATTTCTCTTGCAGCTTCTTCACATGGTCAAATAGATGACACTAAATCATCATGGGATATAAGGATTAAAAAGGCACATTTTAACTTAGTCAATAAAGGTGACGAAATAACTATTGAAGCAACCGTTACGCCTAACAAGGATACTAAATGGGCTAATTTATCTGCGTCTATTGAAAATACTATTTCTCCTGCAAAAAGCATCAGCAGAATTGAATACGATCATATCCCATATCAATTTATTTTAAGCGATGCCAAAGCCAATTTAGTCAACATTGATTTAAAGAAACCCGAACAAACCATTGCCTACATTCCTGGGGCGGGCGATGATGTGACTGCGTGTTTAAAACAGATTGGTTACAACGTAGTAATACTTACCGATGAATTATTGGCCAGCGAAGATTTATCAAAATACAAAACCATCGTTACGGGTATACGTGCCTACAATACCAACGATCGTTTGCAAGTGTATTACACCAAGTTAATGGACTATGTAAAAAATGGTGGTAATCTTATCGTTCAATACAATACCAACTCACGCGTGGGTCCAGTAGTAGCTAAAATTGGTCCCTATCCTTTTACTGTTTCGCGCGAACGTGTGACCAACGAAAATGCAGAAGTGCGTTTCAAAAGCGATTCATTGTATGTGTTAAATTATCCCAATAAAATTACATCAGCCGATTTTCAAGGATGGGTGCAAG
>CANFUB010000116.1 GCA_947450015.1 Bacteroidota bacterium
GATTTGAATTTAATTTTGAGCATCAAGGCGGATAGTATGTACACTGTGGAACCTTTTACTTTGCGAAATGCGCCATTGCAAAAAGGTGAACTCGATTCCATGTTGGTACGCAATCCCGATTTAATGTTGGCCCATCACCAATTGGACATAGCCGAACAAACCCAAAAAGAAATTGCCGCAGCCCGCTCACCTTTGGTGCGATTAACGGGTGCTTACAATTATAACTTAACCCAGAGCCAAGCAGGTTTTGCTTTATTGAATCAAAGCAATGGTCCGCAAGCGGGCATTAGTTTGTCGGTGCCCCTGTTTACGGGTCATGTGAATGCACAAAACAATGCCAATGCCAAGTTGAATGTGCAAAGCAGTCAGTGGCGCGAGCAATTGACTTTGCAAACGGTGCAAGCGAGCTACCAACAAACATGGGAAAATTACAGCACTGCACTTGTACAGATTCAATCTGATGAGCTTGCAATAGGTACAGCGAAGCAGTACATGGATTTAATGCAATTGCGCTTTAAAAACGGTCAGAATACCATTGTCGAATTAAAAGAGGCGCAACGCAGTTATGAGGAAACCTATTACCGCTATATCAGCAATCAATACATTGCTAAATTAGCCGAAACCCAATTGTTAGGTTTAACCGGACAGTTGGTGAACTAGTGCAGGTTTAACCCATTAATTTTTTTATTTTTCCTTGATAGGATTGCCAATAGTTGCGCATGGCTTTATCATTAAGATAAGAGGTTTTCACTAATATTGAAGCACGCTCAGTGCCATTCGTAATTGTGTTTAATGCGCCTTCAATTTGTTTGGTGCTCATACCCGCTAATTGGCCCAAGGATTTAAATTGATGCAAGATGCTTCCGTTCTTTTTAGTGGGCGGCAATAAGCCATGGTCTAATGCAAAGTCTTTGTCGGCAATATGCAAACGCGTATTCAATAAATCGTATGCAGGACTCAAACGGTAATCGCCCAAGGGCGTTTCTAAAAGTGAAAAATTTTTGAAATGTGCATCGCCATTTGAGAAGAGATAATTAAATAGCAGAAGTTTAAAAAGTTTAGGCGCTTCTATTTTATAGGCTGGCAAATGCAATTTCATTAATTCAAAAAGGTCGAAATAGCTACCTAGATACTTGTAATGTTCGCCATGGGTGGGAGCGGTTCTGCCTGCTAAGGAGGCAAAATCATCTTGGGCCCATTTGCTACCATCTGCTTTTACATCGAAGCGTTTGGTAATATAGGCAGGTGTTCCATCCTTGAAAAAAATGAGTGCATTTTCGGCCGTTTCAATACCGTAAACTTGTCTTGCAATTTGCATGGTTAAATGTTCGTTAGCAGGCATTTGATCGGCATTTTTTACACCCCTTGGTATAGGTTTGAAAATATAGGTACCGCGTTCGTTGGCATTAACTAAGCGCAATTTATTTTTTTCTAATACGACCGAAAATTTATCTTGTACGCCTGAAATAGAAATGCGTTGTCTGTTTTCATTGAACAATCCCTCTGTTTTAGAATTGTGCATAGGCGAGTTGTAAGGCAATACATGGTTAACGCGTTTGCCATTAAAAACCCTTTTTAAGCATAAATTGCTGTATGTAGTATGACCTTCGGCCAAGGTGCCAGGGCAGTATTTTAATGCTTTTAAATTCATGCGGCTTCTTCTATTTTTACAATGGTGACAGCGCCTATTGTATCGACCATGGCAGTATTTAGTAGCAATCCAAAATAATCGTCTTCATCTATTCGCAGCGACTGGCATATACTCTCTTTGTTGTTGCCTTCGGGCAGCATATTAAAGAAAAAAGGGAAAAGGGAAGGTGACGTATAGGTTTTCTTTCTTTTAGGGAGGGTTAAACTAATGGCAGGTTTGCTGTTATTGGCTAACCAAGCCTCGTTGTATTTGAAACTGAAGGAGCCATTGTCAAACTGTGTTAGTAAGCCAGCAGCCTCATTTTTATATAAGACTTGTGCTTGTCTCATTTAGATGACTTTGTTTTTTTAACTTGTAATTGTAACTCCAAACCTAATGCATCAGATATTTTTTGCAAAGTTAACAAGGTAGGATTGCCTTTGCCACTCTCAAATTGTTTGAGGGTGCGAAGTCCAACTTCTGCAAGCTCTGCAAGTGTTTCTTGGTTCACTTGCATCATCTCTCTGCGTTCCTTTATGGCTTGTATTAATTCTTTAAAGTGCATTATATGGCTCTTTTTGATACAAATATAGTAAAAAATTTTTAATTCACGCAAAAAGTGCTGTTTATTGCACTTTACAAAAAAATATTTCTTTTATGGTAATAAATATCAATTAAAAGTGCATTAAAATGCACTATTTGAGATAAAAGGTTGGAATATTAAATCATTTCTGCTTTTAATTCCACTTCTGGATGGGCAAAGCGTTCAATGTTTTGACCATGCAGCCAGTCCTCTTCGTTTTGAGGTGTAAGTATTACAGGCATGCGTTGTTTGGTGTTGTGAATTTCGCGCATCAATGCATTGGCCTCGGTGGTTACAATCGTAAAAGTTTGTATGGCCTCACCTGTAGTTTTATCAACCCATTCGCTCCATAAACCACCTAAGCAAAACAGTTCGCTTTCATGCAATGTGATCAAATATTTTTGTTTCTTTTTGCCTTTTTCATCTAACCATTGGTATTCAAAAAAACCATTCACAATAACTAAGCAGCGTTGGTTGATGACATTGCGGAAGGAAGGTTTTTCTGACAAAGTTTCTATTTTCGCATTCAAAGTATTTTTTTGTATGCTTTTGTCTTTGGCCCAAAAGGGAATAAGGCCCCATTCTAAATCGATGATTTCATTCGGATGACCAGAGGTTACAACAGGTGTGCTCGGATGTACAAAACCCAATTGCAATCCTTGTTTGTATTTCTTGAGCGAAACCGGACGGTTCAACCGTTTTTCGAGATTCGAAACAGACGTATCAACTTGTAATGAATAGCACATGGATTTATTTAGTTTTCGAATTTTTTCTGACAGTGAAAGCCTAATACTTTGTACCCATTGTTCAACCAAAATTTTAAACCTTCGCTATTGTTCACATAGCAATTTAATTCGGAAGCTATGCAACCTAGCGCTTTGCCATAAGCTGTAATCCATTCAAGGAGTTGTTCGCCTATGCCGCTACCTCTGTATTCAGGTAGTATCACTACATTGTCGGGTTCTATGTGTTTGCCTACATAGTATTTGTTCAATATCCACAAACCACTCATGCCAATCAATTTGTCGGCATCATACACACCTACACATTCGTAATTGTGATTTTGCACCATGTCTGCTAAACGTTCGTTTAGTAAAGGCTCTTCCATTTTAGGAGCTAAAACCTTTAGTAGTGGAATGATACTGTTGATGTTTTCTTTTTTGATAAGTTCAAAACGAAGCATAAAACAAATATAAGCGAGAAATTAGAAACTAAATAAAAATCTAAGTCCATCTTTTAGCGCGCCATTGGGCCTGCGCTTGCGGGGTTTGGAAGGTCCATGCCACAGCACGTATGGTCTTTTGTCCTTGGGTCATTTCGATGGTTCGCATATCCACCGCTTTTACTTTTCTAAGGGCTTTGTAAATGCCCGCCAATTTTTCTTTTTTCGAAACCAAAGTGCTGAACCATAAACATTGTTTTCCAAGGTATGCACTTTCGCTAATCATGGTATCTATAAAAAGCGTTTCGCCACCAGGACACCATAGCTCTTTACTTTGACCACCAAAGTTTAATTGACTGTGTTTGGTTTTGCTTAAGCCCAAATTTTTCCATTTGCGATTGGTGCCTGCCATGGCTTCTTCGGCCGAGCTGTGAAATGGCGGATTGCACATGGTTAAATCGAAATGCTCATCGGCTTGCACCACTTGTCTGAAAATACGACCAGATGCTACTTGCAAACGGCAGGTAATGGCGCCTTTTAAATTCGGATTCTCATCAATGATTTTTCGCGCATTGCGAATGGCGATGGCATCGATATCAGACCCTACAAATTGCCAGCCATAGGTGCTATGACCAAGCATAGGATAAATAACATTAGCACCCGTGCCAATGTCTAAAACTTTAATCTGTTCGCCAATAGGCACGCCTTCTTTATGGCCTTCTGCCAATAGATCGGCCATGTAATGGATATAATCTGCACGCCCTGGAATAGGAGGACAAAGGTAGTTTTCGGGTAAGTCCCAATGCGCAATTAAGTACATCTGTTTTAAGATGGCCTTGTTCAACATTTTTACAGCATCGGCATTGCTGAAATCGATGGTGGCAGCACCAACAGGACTCGCAATAACAAAAGGTTTTAGGGCAGGTAAGCTGGCAGTTAGTGCATCGAAATCGTAGCGCGAGCGATGGGGATTGCGGGGGTGCAAATTGGTTTTAACAGCGGCTACTTTTTTTTCTTTTTTTAACAAAATAATGGTGTTTAATAGGTCAATGATTTGCCTTCTTTTTGTATGCGTTGCTTAGCAGTTTTCCATTCTGGAAGCGTGTCTATTTCTATGCTCAAAGTTTTAATGAGCTTGGCCAATTTGGCGCTTTGTTTCATCGCTTCTAAATGCGCTCCACTGCGGGCAAAGGTTTGCATATCTTCTTTGTTCTTCCACAAGGACATGGTGTAATGGGTGGTCCATAGGCCGGTTGACTTGTATTGCACCACTGCAGTGCTTTTCATTTGTTTAATAATTTGCAAAGCATGGTATGAAAGTGCAAAAAACTTCAGTGGATTTTTTAATTCTATAAGTGTAATTACCGCAATCATTTTGATTTTAAGCTATACTGCAAAATAAGGTGAGAAAACCCACAATAAAGAATGATCCTTTTATTTTATTGCCCCATGGCCGCCAATTGGTCGCGAAAAACATCGAGTTCAGCTTTCAATACAGCTTGCTGAATTTTAAGGCGTTCAACTTGTTTTGCAGTGGCTTCGGCTTCTTTTCTTTTTTGTTCTGCTTCTTGTTTATTCTCTACAATAGCAGTTTGTTGTTTCTCTGTTTTGGCCTTTAACTTTTCGCTTTTAGCACGCAGTTGTTTTAATTCTTTTAAACGGCCTGCTTCGTCGAATGCATGGAGTTTGCCCTCATTGGCAGAAACAACAGTGCTATCGGCTACAATGGCTGCTGTATATACTTTCATGCGTGAATTGTTTTCGGCAATTGCATTGTTTTCTTTTGCGATCTTTTGATTCAGTTTATCAATGTTTTTTTCAATTCTGCGCAATTCTTTTTTATCATCTGCCGCTAATGTTTTTTTCGCATTGTTCAAATCAATTTCAACTTTGTAGTCGAGTATTTTATTTTCAGATTTAACATTGGCTTTTACTAAGTTTTTATGGGCATTTCTATTGGCTTTCAATGCCGCATTTTTAATATCATTTTCCGATTTTATATTGTTCAATGGAAACGCATCAAATTCTTTTTGCTTGCGCATAATCAAGGTATCTGTTTGCATAATCTCAGCCTTGTTGTCTTGCAATTTCGTTTCTGTTTTGGCCACTTGCTTATCGTCTTTTCCAGCACCTTTGATATTATTGTGAATGGCATCCTCGGCTGCTTTTAAGTCATCGCTTACACGCTCGAGTTTTGCTTCTGTTCTTTGTATGAGCGCTTTTAGTGAATCAATGGCGGCCTGATGCAAAATGGCTTTGGTTTTTTGTTGGATCGCCAAACCGAGCTGTTGAACACCTTTGGCCTCGGTTGGTGTAGTGGCAGTGCTCACAAAACCAGTTCCTAAATCAACAAACAGCATTAAGCTTGTATCTGCGCCATCGAAACGGGCGTATACATCAATCGGTTTAGCACTAATGGAGGTAAGTATTGTATTGTGAAAAAACAATTCGTTAAAAGAGACAATAGAGGCATCTACCTTCGGGTCTTTCTCAGCAATGGTCTTCTCCATAATATCGAAAGCCATGGTTTGGTCGACAGAATCCATCTTAATTTTAAAACCATTCTGAGCGCCCTTGCTCATTGGTAAAGAAAGTTCTTTAAATTGGGCCTGAATATGCAATGCACTGAAGGCAAAAACGAGAAGGAAAATATTTTTCATTTGTATTGTATGTTGATGTTTGCAAAGTTACCTAAAAACAGGCACAGCGATTCAACTACTTACAAAGCATGACACCTATCATAAGGAAAATAAGAAGTTATAAATTATTTCTGATCGAAATCTACGAATACTTCTTCGCTGGTTGGGTGCGACTGGCAAGTAAGGATATAACCATTCTCTACTTCGTCTTCTTCCAATGCAAAGTTCATGTCCATTTCTACAGTGCCTTTGGTAACTTTAGCGCGACAAGTGCAACATACACCGCCTTTACAAGCAAATGGCAAATCGGCACCCGCTTTTAAAGCTGCATCTAATATAGTATCGCCACCAAATGGCAATTCCATGTTATGCGTAATGCCGTCGATTTTCACAGATACTTTCGCTTTTTTAACACCATCGCTCACTTTTTCTACCACTTTGTTTTCGTGTTTCACAGCCGCTTGGGTAGGGGTTGTAAACAATTCGAAGTGGATGTGTTTGCTGTCAATGCCTTTAGCAATAGCAGTGTCTTTTACCGCCATTATCATGTCTTCTGGTCCGCATACAAACAACTCATCAATGCTGCCAGTTTCAATTAATTTATTGTTTAAAAACTCAGCGCATTTATCGCCATTGATTCTGCCATTTAAAATAGGCACGTCAACACTCTCGCGACTTAACACATGGAATACTTGGAACTGACCGATATGTCTGTTTTTGATGGCTTCTATTTCTTCTAAGAAAATAATAGAGTGTGTGTTTTTATTGCCGTATACCAAGGTAAATGTACTTTGAGGCTCGGTAGCCAAAGTCGTTTTAATGATACTCAATATAGGGGTGATACCACTACCAGCAGCAAAGGCCACATAGTGTTTTTTGTTAGCAGGATTAAGGTCGGTATAAAAATGACCAGTTGGGGTCATTACATCAATCATATCGCCAGCATTTAAATGTTTGTTAGCGTAAGTAGAAAATAAACCATTCTCAACTTGCTTAATGGCCACACGCAATTCACCATCTAAAGGACTGCTGCAAACCGAGTAAGAACGTCTTACATCCTCGCCTTCGAACAATCTGCGCAAGGTAATCGACTGACCCTGTTTGTAACTGTAGTCGGTGCTTAGGTCGGCAGGAATTTCAAAAGCTACTGAAACGCAGTCAGCGGTTTCTCTTCTGACATCTTTTATTTTGAGGGAATGGAATTTAGGTGTAGACATTTTCTTTAAAGGGTGCAAATTTAATTCTTTTATTTGAAATAGGGGCATAGTGGGAAAGAAGTGTTTTTAAAGAACTGATAACTATCACTTTTAACTGTAGGCAGTGTTGCTTCGTTATGGTTGTGCTTTGGTTAAGGTTTGTTGCTTCGATGTGGTGGGTTAGCGTAGGCAGTCGGCAGTGTTGCTTCGAGGCGGTTGTGTTGGGGTGGTGGTTTGTTGCTTCGTTGTGGTGGGTTATTCGTAGGCAGTATGCAGTCGGCAGTCAGCAGTGTTGCTTCGGGGTGGTTGTGCTTTTTTTGTACTTGGTTGCTTCGTTGTGGTGGGTTATTCTTAGGCAGCCCTTCGACAGGCTCAGGGTGACTAGTTTCGAGGTGGTTGTGCTGGTGTGCTGGTTGGTGGCTTCGTTGTGCTTTTATAGGC
>CANFUB010000117.1 GCA_947450015.1 Bacteroidota bacterium
AAACACCTTGGTGGCAATCCCGCGAAACTAAAGGTAGGCAAAGAATTCACTACGATTGCTAGGGTATCATGGTCGATACAAGTAACGCCACCTTGTGTTACCTTTAAAAACAAATCGTATTTGCGATCGGCTTGTTGTATAATTTTTGTTTTGAAAGAACTGTCGTTCGCCATCACGCTACCAGTATTCAAATCGGTCCATACCATGGTGCGGCTGTAACCTAATGGTCTGCGACTGGCTTTCACTTTAAGGGTATCTTGGATACAAATTTCTCTGTCCGGTTTAGCAATGGCCACAACAGTATCATTCACTGCTAGGTTCATGGTATCGCTGGTGTGGCAACCTAAAATATCAATCACTTTAGCAATATATTGACCCGCAATATTAATGGTCTTCAATCTAGTACTATCGCCATCGGGTTGCCAATAATACCGCATGGTATCGGCATTCTGCGCATCTAATATTATGTTTTGGTAGGTGCAAATGCGTTGGTCAGTGCCAATATTAACAACTGGGTTGAGTTGGTATTTAATTTTAATGGTATCGCCATCTACGCATTTATTTTTATCAGTAATTCTTAGCATTACTGTTGTACTCGCTTTTGGTTTTAATAAATAATAATCGAGGGTATCTTTGGCTTTAAATGTTCCTAAAGGACTTTCCCAATGCAGCTTGTAATTCGGCACCCCATTGGCAATGATTGGTTTAATTTTGATACTATCCCCAGCACAAACAAAAGTATCCTTACCAAAAGCCAATTCTACTGAAAAAATAGGTGGCATGATCACCGTGTCAGTGTATATGGTTGGGCAGTTAATCGGTAAGTTATTGATGGTATGCGTGATGATGTACTTACCACCTCGCTTAAATTTGAAACTATCGCGTTTTTGAAAACTTTTGTAGAATGGCAAACCAGAATTCGTACTATCACGAATGGCCCATTCATAGTTATAACTGCCTTTGTAGTTAACTGTATCTTTTGGATAGGCGGTGAATCGCAACTTACCACAGTCTAATATTTCATAAACGCGTTTGGCTTGGGCCTTTGCTTTTACAGTTATTAAAAATCCTTTTGCAGTGGTGGCAGGTCTTGGACAATTATCGTCTTTTACAACTGCCGTAAAATTGTAAGAATTGGTTCTTGCATCGCCAATTTTGGTTTGCCAACAAAACTCGGCCTGTTTTTCGCGTGCTGTAGGATCGATGATTCTGAAAGTGGCACCAGGTATGCCATAATTCCAAGAGAGGTAAGTTGAATCAGCCACCTTTTGATTGGGGGCTAAATTATCAACCGTCTTGATAACGAAGCAGATTTTATTGCCTTCACAAACGGTGTATTTATTAGAATTGTTTGTAATTTGAGGTGGATTGTTATCTGCGCATTTCACCACAATCATCATCATATCGCGCCTAGTGGTTCCTATATGTAACCATTTACCAGTAGAGTCCTTCCGGTATTCATCGATTTGAATCACAACTGGACCGGCCTCATCGCATTTCGTCGGCATGAAAATAATGTCACCCGTAGAATTATCGAAATAAAAACCACGTGGTGGTTTGGCATTTGGCAATGGTTTGCAATTTACAACACCAGGTGGTAAACAAAATGGGGTCATTGGAATTTGCCCAGTAAATGATCCATTTTTCAAAATATTTTGCCCTTTTGCTTTTAATGCATCACCTAGCGAGTAGGCCAAACTATCACCATCAACTCTATCACTCACACCATTATTAAAGGAGAATGGCTGATTACAACAGATATAAGAAATGGGAGGAGTGGTTAACTGCGGACTATTATTACACTTTCCCTTTACGTTGCAAATATCCAACATACTTTCAGTATAAAAATTATCGTATGGTTGGGTTGTGATTAAGGCATCACGACAACATTGGGTCGCAGCAAAATACACCTCGCAACAATTGTTTTGCTTAAACGCATTATATGGCGATGTTGTAAAATCGATGGTGCATTCGAACGTATGCTCTTCTACACCTTGGTTAGACGTTTGATTTTGAGGATTACAAGGAGCAGATCCTGAAGCACAAGTAGGTGTTATATCTCTTATTGAGGTACGCGTAACATTAACTACAAAAGAAGTATTGCCGCAATACATTGATATCGCGCCAAAATTCAAGGGAATACCAGCACACTGACGGTAGATTTTGGTGATGATTTTGTATTTTCCTGGTGAGATACAGATGTATTCAATATCACTACCCATCATGTGATCGGCCTTCAAAACCATTGAAAACAGGGCGCAAAACAACAAAATGGACAGGCGTTTCATATTAATACAATTCATCAAATATAAAACACTTTTTTGATTAAATTCGTTGCCTGATGAATACAAAAAAAATAACCCTGTATTTCATGGCCATACTCATGGTTGTTAGTTTCGAAAACTGTAAGGCTAAAAGTTGCGATACCGCTAGCAATGTGGATGAGAGTAAACGCAAAATGAAAGCCAGTGGATCGCTTTTTTCCAAGAAGGAAAGAAGACGCATGAAGCACTAAAATGAAACCGATTGAGGCTTGCTAGGACTAAGTCGCACCAACATTCCTATGTTCTGTTGAAAAAATGTGCGATAATCAACGTTCACACGTTGGTTGAGGGTCAGGTTATACATCAACCCAAAATCTTTCATTACTTTAACCACTACACCACCACCAATTTTAAGATTGGTGTTCACCCTATTCGACCCAATGGCTTTAAATGTATTGTTCAAAACATCAAAATTATAGCCAATATTAAAAAATGGCGAAAGCAATCTTTTTTGTTCAACGTCATCATAATCCATCACATTCGGCAAATGCAAAACCAATGCAAATTTTAAGCGAAAAAAATTGGTGGATTGAAAAGGCTCGAAACGGTTATCTGGATTTTTGTAATTGCCTAAACCAAAGCCCATGTTAAAACTAGAAAACCTAGATATATATAGGTTTTTATCGACCTCGGTAACCCAACTTGTTTTATTATTAGCGTTGTTTTTATTGTTTAAAAACGACTCGTTAAAAAAGATGGCACCTTGCTGTATGCCTATGCTTTTCCTTCCGAAGAATTGCGCTTTCGTATGCAACGAAAAGAGCAAACACAACCCTATGATTACGAAATTTCTCAAAATTTTATTTTAGATAATTCTCTTTGAATGTCCTTTTGCTTGATATCATCGCGTTTGTCAAAAGCCTTTTTACCTTTCCCCACACCAATATCTAATTTAAGGAAACCGCGTTCGCTTGCGTATAATTTGATTGGGAAAATGGCCGTGCCCTTATCCTTTATCTTATTGGTAATTTTCTTTATCTCTATTTTATTTAACAGTAGTTTGCGATTGTGAATGGGTTCGTGGTTGTTATAACTGCCTTGTTTGAATTCACTAATGTGCATGTTTTTAATCCAAACTTCGTTGTTTTCAATCATGCAAAAAGCATCGCTGATATTGGCATTGCCCATGCGGATACTTTTTACTTCGGTGCCAGTTAGCACAATACCAACAGTAAATTTCTGATCGATATGGTATTCGAAGTTCGCTTTGCGATTAATGATATTGACAGGTTTTAGTGACACAATTATTTTAGTGATTCAAAAAGGTGATTGAGTTTTTCTTTGCTTATAATTTTTTGCCCTGTTTTACATTCAGCCACAACGCGGCTTCCTACACTTGCAATCACATCACAATCCACATTGTTCTTTTCAAGATTGTAAATAGTAGCGGTAAATGTAACCGTTTGCCCTAATAAGGCAGGCGATTTATGGGTGATATTCAAAAATGTTCCGATACCCTCCTCACCCTCTTCCTTCATCTCTAATACAAACAATCGACTGCTCCATTCAGCATCCCTTCCCAAGGCAAAGGTAGCGTATACATCGTGAACAGAATCGGTTTCAAAAATAGCCAAATCAGCTTCTGTAACCGTTTTTTCAAACATGCGTTGATCTCCTATTTTAAAAATTGATTTCATTTACCTACCCTACAAAAATAACATTAATTACGAGAAGTATATTTCACCTTGTTATTATTTCATGAATTAAAAATAAAAAAGCTACACTGTTTTTACAATGTAGCTTTTCTAGTTATTATCTTCTTTTAATTAATCTCCAACTTGAACTGGCGATTTTGGTTGTACAACCTTATCTACCACGTTGCATTTGATATTTAAATAATAAGTCCCAACATTGGTAACTACTGTAATTGTTTTGGTTTGGTTACCGTGTTTTCCTGATGAATCAAAAATTGCGGTAATTGAACCTTCTTTACCCGCAAGAACAGGTTCTTTGCTGTAAGAAGGAACGGTACAGCCACAACTTGCATTGGCACTGGTAATAGTAGCTGGCTCGGTACCTTTATTGATGAACGTAAAAGTATATTTGGCTTTTGTACCTTCGGTAACATTGCCAAAATCATGGGTCTCTTTTTTCCACTCTAACAATTTTGGATCTTCTGTTTTAATCTCTGCAGAATGAAAGCTTGCAGGTGCTGCAACTAAAGCAATAAGGTATGTAAATAATGAAATCATAATCTAATGTAAATTTTCTTAATAATGCATAAACAAATAGTGTGCCGAATTCTAGGCTATTTTATTTTTGAACATTGGCACTTATGCCTAAGTAATAGGCGCCCATGCTTGTATAAACGGTAAGTGATTTGAATTGCTGCCCCTCTTTACCCTTTGGATCGAATTTAACAAATATCTCGGCTGTATCATTGGGAACAACCCTTTGCTTGGGCCATTTGCTGACGATACATCCACAAGAACCTTGAACATTTTCAATCACCAAGGTATCCTTCGTGGTATTGGTCAATACAAAATGGGTTTCAACAATTTGTCTTTGCTTAATATCACCAAACTTATGTTCAGTTTCGTTCCAAACAATTCCCGGATTGGCCTCCATTTTCCATTTTGCATTGATACAAACAAATGCAAAAAGAAGCATCGAAATTATTCTGGTAGTTGAGGGTTTCATTTTCGCTTTAAAAAAAACAGGCGTTAATTTTGACTTCTCAAATTTAACGCCTGTAAATATTAGTGTGCTTTGTTAAGCACATTCAAATTAGTTTGATTTTTGTTTCAATTTAACCCCACCGCTTGGCATTGGATCAACCTTTGCTTTTTCGCCTACGAAACATTTAAAAGACACCACTTCTTTACCACCGTTGGTGTTCAAAGTAACAGTTTTATCTTGGGCACCAGCTTTACCTGCTGAGTTAAATCCAACAATAATTTCTGTGCTTTTACCTGGCATGATTGGCTCTTTGGTGTAGGTTGGAGTAGTACAACCACATTGAACATCATGTCCAATAATTGATACTGGCTCTTTACCAATATTGGTCATAATAAAAGTTGTTTTTACTTCAGTTCCTTCAGAAATAGTTCCGAAATCATGGAAGGTTCTATCAAATTTTACTTCGTAAGCTTTATCCGAAAGTACCACTTTAGCTGGAGCGGTTGCTTTTGGTTTTGCTTTTGGTTTTGGTTTAAAGGCGGCTAATCCTACAAATATTAGCGCAGCCATGCTGTAAATAAGTACTTTTTTCATATTGATTATTTTTATTGTTAATGGTTAAGAACCAGCTTTGGTTGTTTTTGGTTTTTCAGATTTAGGTTTGGTAGCGTTGGTGTTGTTTTTAGGTTTGTCTTTACCCTTGCCTTTTGATTTAGAAGCTTCTTCTTTCGCTTTAGCAGCATCTTCAGCATCCTTTTTTACTTTCCACTCATCATATGCCGCAGCGTTCAAAACATTACCAGAAATGGTCAAAATAATAGTACCTTCTGAAGTCGTAACAGTTACACTTTTATTAAAACCACCTTCGCCTGCAGCGTTGTATGTTGCAGTAATTTGACCAGTTTCACCTGGTTTGTATACACCACCTTTCCAATTAGGAGTAGTGCAACCACATGAAGCAGCAACATTTTGTAAATTAATATCTCTATCACCTACATTTTTAAATTCAAATACATGCATTGCAGGATTTGATTGTTTAATGTTACCAAAATCAAAGCTTGTTTCTTTAAATTGAACGAACTCAATGTTAGTAACTGCAGCTGGCGGGGTTACAGACATTGGTGGAGCAGGTGTACTCGGAACCGGCATCGGCATTGGAGGAGGTGTCTGAGCGTTCACTGCTGTAAAGCCCGATACGATTACGAAAGCGCTTAATATTACTTTTTTCATACTATATTCTTTATGTTATTTAATTTCAAATATTATACCAATTTTTTAATTTTTATATGGCATTACAAAAATAATGATAAATGATGACTAATTTTGAAAGCCTCATTTTTATTATCAATATTTTGTTTACAGCCGTTACACCAAAAAAACATTTAGGTCAGCATTTCCTTAAAGACACTGAGATTGCAAGAAAGGTTGCCTGTTTATTCCAAAAGGAACACTACCAAATGCCTGCCATAGAAATTGGTCCTGGAATGGGTGTGCTTACGCAATTTTTATTACAAGAATATGACAAAGTAATCGCAGTTGATGTCGATAAAGAATCTGTTGAGTACTTAAATCAAACCATGATAAGCCCTAAATTAAAGGTGATCTTAGCCGATTTTTTAGACAACCGCGAACTTCATAAAATACTGACACAACCTTCTGTCATCATTGGCAATTTCCCCTATAACATTAGCACACAAATTGTTTTCAAAGTATTAGAGAACATTGAAAATGTAAAAGCTTTTGGTGGCATGTTTCAGAAAGAGGTAGCTGAGCGATTGGCGGCCAAAGAAGGATCGAAAACCTATGGCATTCAAAGTGTTTTATTGAACACATTTTATACCACAAGCTATGAGTTTACGGTAGACCCCGATGTGTTTATTCCTCCACCAAAGGTTAAATCAGGTGTTATAAAATGCATTCGAAAAGATGATTTTGTATTGCCCTGCAGCAAATCACTCTATTATGAAGTGGTTAAAACTGCTTTTAATCAAAGGCGTAAAACACTTCGCAATGCTTTACATAAATTTAATCTTTCAGATACTCATGAATTCGCTAAATTGCGGGCCGAACAACTAAGTGTTGAAAATTTCATATCCCTAACTTGTCAATTTGAAAATTCAAAAGAATGAGCACTACAAACATCGAAAAGGAATTGTTGCTTAAACTACAGCCTGCTTTGGATACCAAAGAGGACCAATTAGTCATCGACATATTGGATGATTATCGTGCGGAAGATATTGCTGAAATTTTTTGGGATATTACCCTCGATGAGGCCAAATACATCATTAAAATCATCGAAAAACCAAAGGCAATTGAAACCATTCGTTCTTTGGATGAAGAGTTACAAGGTCGCTTTTTCAAAGGCTATACCGCCAACGAAATTGCCTCTGATGTAATTGCCTATCTCGATTCAGATGATGCGGTAGATATCCTGAACTTGCTTTCAACGCGCAAAGCCGAAGAAGTTATTTCTTATTTGGATGACCAAGATTACGCCAAGAACCTAATTTCAATGCTGCATTACGACGATGATGTGGCCGGTGGTTTGATGGCAAAAGAGTTGGTAAAGGTCAAATACAATTGGACCGTTAGTCAATGTGTTGAAGAAATTCGCAAGCAAGCCGAAGAGGTAACAAA
>CANFUB010000118.1 GCA_947450015.1 Bacteroidota bacterium
AAAAAACCAGCCAAAGAAGAGTATCTTATTGGTAAGGACCGATTTTTCTAACGAAAATGCTTGGAAGGATCTGTGTTGGGAATTGCATTCGCCTCACCACGATTTGGGTATTTTATCGCGTATTGATTTTTACAGCAATCAAGCACTCGAAGGCATCAACGTAGAGGATTTACCAAGTAAACTTTCTAAGCAATATCCGCATTCTTTTATTTTTATTGCCGATAGAATAACCTTCGAAAGGCTTGAACAACCCTTGCTTTGTGTTAATTTAAAAGATGGCGCTTGTAATTTTTTTAGAATTTTGCCAGCCGAAATTTGGCATGTAGAAAACAATTTATCGCTAACTGAGATGGCATTCGAGGACATTGCCAAGCAAATAAGTGATGTTGGTTTTTTTATTGGCGATTAAAGTCTAGGTTATTTCTGATAGCGATAATGACCGATGATTTTGTAATTAAAAAGACAGTCGTCTACAACCTGACCAGCGCCTATATTGTGTACCATTTTGTAGCGTTTACCATCGCTCGACTTGGTTTTAACCACCATCCCAATATGGGTTACAGCACCACCAAGATTCCAGCAAACAATATCGCCTGGTAAATAATCTTTGGGTTCACTACTCATCACTTTGACGGTGCCTTTTCTGCTAAAAAAAGTCATTAAATTAGGCACTCTTCGGTGATCAATGTTTTTATCAGTATGGGTCATGCCCCAAATTTTGGGATACAAACTAAAATGCGCTTGCATGTCCTCGTGTACTTCTTTTTGTAAGTCGATTCCAAGCTTTCTATAAGCGCGAATGATGACATCTGTACAGACACCCTTCCCTGCTGGCACATCGCCATTGGGATAGGGTATTTTGTAATAGGTTGGATCATAAACAACACTTTGCTTGGTAAGCGTAAGGGCCGAGTCGGCCAAGCGACCGAAGAAATCGGATTCGGCCTTGGTCTGAAATGTAAGTGAAGTTATAAAAAACAGACCGATTAGTATTTTTTTCATATTGAATGTTTGACTACAAAAAAGAATAACCTAATATTTACAATATTATTGTTCTACTAAGTGCTCGCAACTTTTACTTAACACAAGGATAGCAATAAATCAATCTTGTTGTATTTGTTTTAACTTAATTTTGATATTGTTAAAACAACAACTCGTGAAATATATTTTTAGCTTGGCCTTGGTCCTCTTTTTATTTAGTTGCAAAAAAGAAAGTACAACTCAAAAACCAATTATTACCGACTGTGACAGCAATCAAATTACCTATAACAGCAAAGTAAAACCCATCCTAAAAACGAACTGTTACAATTGTCATTCAACAGCTGTTACCGCAAATAATCCTAGCATGGATTTTGAAAATTTCGCCAACTTAAAAACTTACATGGATTTGCATTTTCATTTAGATACAAGCTATGGTTCTCAATTTTACAACAACATTCTACATACGCTTGGCGCTAAAGCCATGCCGCCAGATAAGAAGATAAGTGCTTGTGAAATAAGAACAATCAAATTGTGGATTGATGCAGGGGCATTGGAAAATTAGAGTAATAATAAAATCATATCAAATAATACGCCCCTAAATACTGCATTCCAATCGACCCTAAAACAAGCAGTACAGCAGTAGCTTTTATCCACCTTAGTTGCGAGAGTTGTGGCCATATTAGTCCTAAAATGAGCACTAGAAAAAATTGAAAATCTAAAGTATAGCGCGCGCAAAATTGCACCCATCCTGTGCCCATAATACTGAATATAACAGTTGACATTAAAAAGACGGACACTAAACAAGCCAAAATCAAAATGCGAGATGAGGATATTTTCCTATTTTTCAGAACTAAAATCAAGGCTGGTATCAACAACAAATAAAAAGGCGAACCCCAAATAAAACCAAACCCTTCGGGCTCTTTTAGAATGTAAGGGAATTGCGATTTGAAACTTGGCCAATGCAATACCTCTGTATAAAAATTATGCGGATAATACGAAACCGAAAAATAACCATGTTTAAAAAACAAGGGTTTAAAATAATCACTCATTAAATGGTATTTCAGTCCGTTTTCAAAACAATCGCCAAACCTTGCATAGTTGTACCATGCATTGAATAAACTAAAAACACAAAATGGCACGATGAACAACCCATAAGATTTAAGGATTGTGCGCCACTTAAAGTTTGCATTGGTAGCCATTTCATACCCAATAAAAAAGGGCAAGCCCAATACATAATGATTACGTGTATAGGTAGCACATGCAAAGAAAAAACCTGAGATTAATAATCGCTTATAGGTTCCATGGATTGCAATAAAAACATAAATCGACAACAGTAAAAATGTTTGTGCCATGGTTTGCGACACCAACCAAACCGCACCCGAGCGGGCCATGTAAAATTGCACAGTACCCAATCCCCAAAACAAACCCACTATTGCTATATGATGAATGCCCAGTAGACAATTAAAACGCCTGTTCAATTTCATCATAATTTTCATCACCAATAAAACATTGAAAACTGCGAAAAGAGAATTGATGAAAGCATCGGGCAAATGCATACCAAAAACTGCCACCATTGGCATGTAAACCAAAGCTGGCACTGGTGGCCAATAGGCGTAAAACTGATGGTTAAATTCTACTAAATCTTCTTTCGAAGGAGTGTTTTCTAAATTCAATCGGCCATGGTTAAAGGCATCGGCCAAGTATCTAAAATAATTAAGTTGTGGTTCGAAATTGGGTGAATAGGAATGGCTAGAAAACAAACCCAAATAAAACAATAAACAGATTAAACATACAGTTAAAAGATAGGTGTTATTTTTATTGAGTGGCCGCATGCTGCATTACAAACATACTTAAAAATTTACTAGCACTATAACCGGTTACAAAAAAAAGGCCACTCACCTTTTGGATGAATGACCCCTTTTTAAACACTACACTATAAAACTATCTTTTAAAGAATTTTTGAGAAGCACTTACCCCGTTGATATCTGTAATATCAATAAAGTAAAGACCACTTTTCAAATCCTGAATATCTATTTCGATTGACTTACCAGTGATGGTTGGGTCGACGATGTTTTTGACTAATTTACCATTGGCATCCATGATGGTGATGATGATCACTTGATCTAACGCTTCATTCAAATCCAATTGCATTTTATCAATCGCTGGATTAGGATAAACATTGAACAATTGTGCAGCCACAGTTGGCGCATGTTTAATTTGAACAACACTGCTCAAGTATTTCTTGTCACCTGACTCTACAATTCTCAATTGATAAAAATAGGTGCCAGCACTAAGGCTTTGAAGTGTTGCATCGACAAACTCATAATCGATTACTTGATCGCTAAAACCAACTGCAGGAACAGTACCAACAGTTTGAAAATTTACCCCATCGATAGAGCGTGTGATTTCAAATTGCTTGATATGCTCTTCACTGCTAGTACTCCATTTTACCAAAGCATTTGGCTCGCGTTTTACAACATCAAAGGCATTCAATTGAACTGGCAAAGGTGTTAAAGTTTGACCGAAACTTTTGAAGTAAAACGAGAACTGTCTAACATCACTCGCATTTACTCTTCCTAATACACCAACACGCATTACAATTGTGTTAACATTGGTATAGTTTATCTGGGCCATGGCACCTGTGTTGATGGTATCAATGTTACTAAACTGAGTCGTTCCACTTTTAAAATACATCCATTTTGTATCGTTCGCAATGGCAATTGTAGAATTCGCAATTGCATTCACTGTGCCAGGCATCGATGCTCTGATAAACTCTCTAAAAGTAGTGCTATTGCCTGGACCATCACAATCGACGATAGTTGCGGCAACTTTTGATTGCGTCATTGGTAATAAAGTAGATCTATCGATAAAACGAATGGTGAATTCCAAATAACTGCTATCATTTGCATTGGTAGTGCGGTTGGTAAACAAGATATTCGGTTGCCAAGCATATGCAAAAGCAGTTGAATCATCAATTCTATCTAAACTTGCATTTTTTGAGCCTGTAATGGTAACATGGGCATCGACACCCGAGATAACGCTTTTAAATTTCCAAATACCTGTTTCCAAAACGGGTTTACGGAATCTGTAAGATGGAGTGGATTGGGCGCTTAAATTGCTTACGAAGGCAACCAAGCTTACTAATAAAAGTAATCTTTTCATTGTGTTTTTGTTTTAGTATGTTAAAACTTAAAGGTGTTTTATTTCTTTAAGTCGCTACAAATGTAAGCTAGTATTTTAGTACTAGACAAATAAATTTAAGTATAAAACACTAAAGCAATAATTAATCATTTGTATTTCAATACATTAAGAATCGAAAAAAATAAGTATTTTTGCCTAGTATTAATACATTTTTGGAGATAATAGTATTAAAACTTATTAATTATTACGCAAATTGGATAGATTTATTGTTATAAAAGCATTTATAAAATTTGTTTTTAAACACAAAGTAACTAATTATCAATTCTGTAATAAATAGTGATAGCATAAAAAAAGGCGCTATCACTAGCGCCTTTTCTAAATATTTTGAATGTATTAGTAACTGCTTACATCTACTCTACCACCAGTGGCACATTTTCCACTTAATGAAGGTGTTGATACTACCGAACCTAATACTGCTGCTTTAATTTGTGCTGCTGTACTACTACCGTGTAAAGACGCATATAAAGCTACTGCGCCTGTAACATGCGGTGTTGCCATAGAAGTACCACTATATGAACCATATGTAGAGAGATTTTTTGAGGTTGGCAAACTAGAATATATACCTACACCTGGGGCTCCAATGTCAACAGAAGTTGCACCATATTGAGAGAAGCTTGCTAATTTTCCTGTGTTATCAATGGCCGCTACAGCAATGATGTTTGGACTTGTATAGCTAGCAGGATAAGAAGCTGTAACATCATTATCTGTGCCTGCATTGCCGGCAGCAGCGATGAACAAAATATTTTGAGCATCTGCTCTATCGATGGCATCTTTTAATGATTGTGAAAATCCACCGCCACCCCAAGAATTGTTAGTAGCCACAATGTTTAAGCTATGTGCCTTTTTCATATTAGTAACATAATCAACAGCTTTAACAGCGTTAGCAGTAGTACCCCCATTGGTACCCAAAAATTTACAGCTAATCATTTTAATTAACCAATTAACGCCTGCAACACCTTTACCATTTGAACCAACAGCACCAATAGTTCCCGCTACGTGCGTTGCGTGATCATCGCCAGGACCGTCATAAGTTGAATTGTTATTTCCTGTCCAATCCCACCCCCATTTATCGTCTTTATAGCCGTTACCGTCATTATCAATATTATCACCATATTTATCATATGGATTAATCCAATGATTAGCCGATAAATCTTCGTGTGTATTCATTACACCTTCATCAATAATCGCAACTATCACCTCGTTGGACCCAATTTTACCGTTAGCCCATGCGGTTACAGCTGAAATACCATAGGCATTTGCTGGTGAAGAACCAATGCTGTACATGCCCCATAAACTACCATTTGTAAAATATGGATCATTTGAAGTAGCGCAATGGGTGTATATAAAGTTAGGCTCAGCATACTCTACTTCAGGTAAATTTTTAAAACCTTGAATGGCTTCCATTACACCGATTGGCATTTTCATTAAGTAGATACCTTCTGCTTCGCCAGCTTCTTGCATCGCTTTTGTTAAAATAACTTCTTGAACTGTTGCTCTCATTCTAGCTATTGCAAGACCTTTATTGGTAGGACTGATGCCTTTTCTAAATTTTACCAATACTTCGTTCGGCATATAGTTAGCACCTGCAGTCATCATCGCCACTGCATTAGGGTCGCCCGATAAGGCAGTAGGTTCGGTTGGCACTAATTGCGTAACGGCTTCCTTTTTGCAAGCAGACATTGAAAATAGTCCTGCCAACAAAAGCGCCATTCCAGCTGTGCTTGTTAGTTTTGTTTGAATTGTAAATCTCATATTTAATTGAATTGTGCGACAAAGGTAAATAAGTTTTTAACATTTTTAACTTTTATCAAACTTCTAAAAATGATTGCATTCAGATTACTATTTATTGATATACAATATATTAATTTTTGCGAATATCGCTATTTTGATTTTGCTTTCATTTTGTAGTCACATGAAAATGAGTGTTATATACTATTTTTTTATTGCCTAATTCAAAAAGTAAAAATGACTTTAAATGATCTATAAAAGAAGGATTTAAAACAAGAATAAAATAGTTTATATCAATGTATAACAATTATTTAAAATACCTATTTAAAAATTAACAAATTACAAATTATTGAAAATAACTAAAGATTTACAACAAGTCAATTAGAACAAAAAGTAGTATTTTAATACTAGTATTAATTTTGATTTTGAATGGTAAAGCTCCCTGAAAAATGCTTGTTTCCAGAAAGCAATTCAAAAAAGTAGATACCATTGGCCAATGACTCGGTATTAACAATTATTTTATTGTTTACCGTTTTAAAACCCAATTCAACTTGAGCACCTACCGCATTCATCACTTTTAAACCTGGATTGATGAGGTGTGGTAACGCAATTATCACTTGCGCATTGGCTGGGTTGGGGTATACAACTGCGTGGGCTGTTGCTCCAAAATAAACGGGTTGAGGATTTGTATAGTTAATCAATCCATCGTTTTCAATAATTTTCAAACGGTAGTATGACCAACCATTGTATGGGTACAAATCGTTTAATTCATATTGCAAAATACCAACACTTGCTGGCTTCGACAATACCCTGCCAACCAATTGCCAAGGTTCACCATCTTGCATTTTCTCTACGGCAAAGGAGTCTATTTGCTCCTCATTAACCGTGGTCCATCTCAGTTTTACAATCGAATGAAAAGCCTTCGCCTCAAATGATAAGATTTCAACTGGCAGAGCTATACCTGTTAAAGAAATGTTACTACTATTCATACAACCATTTGCATCACGCACAATGGCATGGTAAAATCCTGTAGGAATGCAAGTGAATTTATTGCTGCTTTGAAAAGTAATACTATCGATGCTATATTGATAAGGGGTGGCACCGCCAGAAGCAGTTACAATTAAGGTAGAGGAGCCAACTGCACAACCCGTAGAATCTTCTGAAGTCGTAATACTAGGCCCTGCCTGATTCACCAAAACAACGGTGTCAATCGCAGTACAATTATTTGCATCTTTTACGGTATAATAATAGGTGCCTGCAGCCAAATAATTGTACATGAAACTTGGTTGAAAAGTACTGCCATTATTGGAATAGGTATAGGGCGCTGTTCCACCACTTGGTGTTACCAAAACAGTTCCGTTTTTGAAGCCACAGGTTGGATTATATACTGTTGAATTAAGCGAAGGGCCACCTATATTTACAATACTTAGTGTTGTATTGACCAAACAGCCATTGGTGTCTTTTAAAGTGATGGTATAGGTGCCTGCAGCCAAGGCTGTAAAAACGTTGCTATTTTTAAAATGTATCCCATCAATACTGAATCTGTAAGGTTGCGTACCAAAGCTACCTGTTGCCGTAATAGTGCCATTCGACAAGCCACATTTTGTAGACGTTTGGGTAGCGATTATT
>CANFUB010000119.1 GCA_947450015.1 Bacteroidota bacterium
GGTAAAGGCCGTGCTTATGGTTTAGAAATTTATGCAAAGAAAAATGTCGGCAAACTAAATGGTTGGGTTTCTTATACCCTAGCCAAATCAGAAAGAAAAGTACAAGGCATCAGTCATAATGAATGGTATGCCAACCGTTTCGACCGTCGCCATAACTTGAATGTAACAGGCAGTTACGACATCAGCAAAAAATGGTCGGTGTCTGCAAGTTTTGTTTTTGGAACAGGTACACCAACGAATTTACCGAATACCAAATACAGTTTCCAAGGCATACAAGGCATTCCACAAAATGCCAGTGAATTGAGAAACAATGTGCGCATTAAACCATTCCACCGCTTAGACTTATCGGCCACATATATTCATAAAAAAACAGCCAAGTGGGAAAGCAGCTGGGTAGTTGGTGTCTACAATGTTTACAAACGCAGAAATCCTTTTTCATATTACAGTCAACCGAACCCGAATAACAATTTTGAAACCCAATTGATTCGCTATTCTGTTATTGGTTCAATTGTCCCTTCAGTATCTTGGAACTTTAAATTTTAATCAACATGCAACTATTTAATCATATCTTAAAAAATACAAAAATTTCAATTCTTGCTATTGCATTTCTTGCGGGCTTAACTGCTTGCGAAGACCCTATAGAACTCGATTTAGGTAAACCAGTAGAGCAGCTCGTGATTGATGCTGTGATTGACCAAACAGCCGATACCCAATACATTTATATTTCTAAATCTGTTGGCTATTTAAACAATGGCGCAGCGAAAGGTTATCAAATAGACACGGTTGGTATTTTCGATACTTCAAGTTTTACCTTTTATCCTTTTAAATATGCTGGCAACGGAAAATATTTCTTTGTTCCGCCAAGTGCCAACACCTTTAAATTCGACAACGACTATCAATTAATTTGTAAGGATGGGGCGAACACCTATGTTTCTCAGAGCCATTTAAATTCACCAACAACAATTGATTCATTAACGTATAAGTATGAACCACTAGGCTCTTTTGGTGGCAACAAAGGCAATTACATTACACTTTGGTCGAAGGATAAAATTGGCAAAGGCGATTTTTATTGGTTGCGTTTATATAGAAATGATTCTATTCAATTGCAAGCAGGCGATATAAGGGTTGGTATCGATAATTCGGTATCGCAAGGTGGCGAAGGTGATGGCGATTTATTCATTGTACCATTGCGGGCCAATTTTACCAGTCGCCCATGGAATACAGGAGAAACTGCACGAATAGAAGTTTTGACAATTACACCTGAAATGTATTTTTATTTAAATCTACTGACCACACAATTGCAAAACACTGGATTGTTTGCGGTACCACCGAGCAATGTGCCTAGCAATATTATTTGCACCAATAATCCAGAAACCAAAGCCTTGGGATTCTTTTGCATGGTTGGAAAAGTTGAGAGTCCTACCCTATTAATTAAATAAGGTCGAGATTCTTTTCTAATAAATTAGGATAAATATTTGTAGTTTTGTCATTCGGTGAGAAAGCTATCCATTGTCATATTTTTTTGTTTAAGTGTATTTAAAGTAAGCGCTCAATTTCAGCGTGGCATTCAAGTCAATGTATTACCAGGTTTTTTAATTGCCCACCGCGAATACATGGCCAACATGGAGGCGCATACCATGGGTTTCGAAGCCATTTACAGCAGTAATTTCACAGCATGGAAAGCCGTAGATTCGGCTTATAAAAATTTGCGATGGGGCACTGGATTTACGTATTTCAATCTAGGCAATAGCGCTTTGAATGGCGATGTATTGGCTTGGCATATTCATGTTGAAGCCAATTTAAAGAACAGAAAAAATTTCCAAAGTACCTTGCGTTTCGGTTCTGGTATTGGTTATTTAACAAAACCCTATGATTTACAAACCAACCGTAAAAACAAAGCCATCGGTTCGCATTTTAACGGCAATATACAATTAATGTACAAAGCCTATTTTAAAGTTTCTCCAAACAATTCTTTGATACTTGGTACAGGTATTACCCATTATAGCAATGGCAATTTTAAACGTCCGAATTTAGGAATCAACATTGCGCATTTAAATTTAGGATGGTACCATAATTTACAAAGTATTGATCAACCGAAATTCAAACCATTGCCTAGGTTATTTCCTAAGAATGGATTTGAGATCAATGCTGGCATTGCCAATAAACAAATAGCAGTTGCAGACACTAGAAGGTTTACCATTTTATCTAGCAGTTTATTGTATTATTTCCAACACAACAAAACCCGCAATTGGCGCGTGGGTACAGAATTTTTCTTCGACAAAACCTACCCTTACGAATTGTTTCATCCAGAAAAATTAGAACATGTTAAATTGGGTAAAATGACCGAGGTAGCCCTAAAGATTGGGCATGAATTTGTATTTGGAAGAATCGCAATTGTATCCGATTTAGGCACCTATGTGTACAGACCGAATCAGTATAAGAAACGCGTTTACTTTGCCATCGGGTTTAATTATTTTTTCAATAAAGGCATTGTTGCACAAACAAGACTAAAGTCGCACATGGCCGTTGCCGATTTCTTTTATTGGAGTGGTGGTTACCGTTTTTCAGATGAATTTTTACACAAACAATGAAGCCTGTAATTTATATATTGAGTGTGGTTGTTTTATTGGGTGCTTGTAATAGGGCCGATGATTTTGTAACGTCTTATGGCGATGAGATTGAGCAAACGCGACAAGTTGGAAATTTCAGAGCCATCTCTGCTGGCGAAAAATTTGACATTGTTTTAGTACAAGATTCTGCATTGGCGGGTACTGTGAAAATGAGCGCTGGCAGTCATGTAATTGATGGCTATGTGAGTGAAGTGAGAAATGGCGTTTTGGTTTTAGAAAACATTAATAAGTACAATTGGGTGCGCAAATTAAAAGTAAGACAAAAGGCCATCATCTATTTCAAAAAATTAGATAGCCTATCCGTTCGTGGTTCCGCTAAGTTTACAAGTGCCAAAGCCATTGTACAGCAAAACGAATTAAAGATCATTCACAATGGATTAGAGGATATTGAGCTGACTATTTTTACGAATGATATCAATGTCAGGGGCGAAAATACTGGGGGTATTATCTTGCATGGCAAATGCAATATCTATAGAGGCAATGCCGACGATATTAGTTTTGTAGACAACCGCGACTTAATAACAGATGATACTTATTTTAACAGTTTTAGTCAGGAAGACAGTTATGTGAATGCCAAAAATATTTTGGGTTTGAAAGTCTTTGGCAATGGCAATATTTACTATTTAAGTACGCCTTCTAATACAAGTTCATTTGAGCGATTTGGTAAGGGTGATATCATCAAGAAGTAATTTTCATAAAAATTGGGCACAAAAAAAACACGATTCAAATGAATCGTGTTTTATAATTAAAATTGGTTTTGATTAATATCTTTTGTTGTAACCACCAGAGTTTCCTCCACCGCCGTTACCACCACGGTTAAAACCTCCACCACCACGGTTTCCACCATTGTCTTCTCTTGGGCGTGCTTCGTTTACAACTAGCGCTCTTTCCATAAATTCTTTCTCATGTAAAGCAGCAATGGCAGCGTTTGCAGCTGAATCATCACTCATTTCTACAATCGCAAATCCGCGTGAACGGTTTGTGAATTTGTCTTTAATAATTCTTGCTGAGCTCACTTCACCATACTGAGTGAAAAGGTTTTCGACATCTTGCTCGCTCGCTTTGAAGCTAAGATTACCTACGTAAATGTTCATTATATCTAAATTTGTTTAAATCGTAATCCGTTATAAATAATGGAATACTGAACAAAGATAAACTATTATATTATAAAAAAAAAATATTTGTCTGTAGCTTTATTTTACTTACTTTTGCAAAACTTTAAAAATAAGGGCCCGTAGCTTAATTGGATAGAGCACCTGACTACGGATCAGGAGGTTGGGGGTTCGACTCCCTTCGAGCCCACGTTTAAACATAAAAAGCTCGGAACATTTGTTTCGAGCTTTTTTTATGCCCTTTGAAATATGGCATTTGCGCTTTAAATGCCATATTAATGCGCTATCGCATTATCGGCTTTCACATTATAAATTGTTGCCACCATTCCTTTTTCATAATTAAGTCATTTTCTTTGCCTAGTTTCATATTCCTGTCATAATAGTATTGAAATGTTCCTTCAGACACTTTATTTCTCTCTTCATTGCTTAGATTTGTTTCGTTAATTCTTGTCATATGAAACATAAATACAGGGTGAAAAATCTTAAATTCTGGTCGATACTCTTTTTAATGGCCATTTCTTTTAAAGGCTATGCCCAAGTACCTGTAGCTAAATTTGTTGCCAACAAACGCAGTCTTGAAATATATACGCAAATAAGTTTAACAGATTCTTCAAGCAACAATCCTTACATTTGGGAATGGAGTATATACGATTCTGTTACTTTTAAAAACGATCCCTACGACAAAGTTTCTGATGAAAATGGTGGTTGGATTTCCTTTGATAATGGCACTACTAAGAATTCAAAAAATCCTCAAATCACCATTTACAGGGAGGGCAAATACACTGTAACTTTAAGATGTTATAACAAAACTGGTTGGTCGACTAAATTGATAAAGAAGGATTATATTACAGCACTTGGATATACCTCGTATTATTTAGGGTTTGGTAGCTATGGCACTTATTCAGACAATATTGTTTCCACAGATTATGGCGGCATTTATGACAATGGTGGCACAAGTGCCAACTATGGGAACAATCAAGGCTTGGCCACTAAATCTTACTTAACCATACATCCTTGCCGCGCGAAAAAAATTATCTTAAAAATGGAGCAATTAAAATTTAGCGATAACCAAGATGTGCTGTATGTGTATGACGACAACAAAGTAAACAGTGCGAAATTACTTGCTACATGGACCAAAGGCAATACCTCACCTACAACCGTAACAGCATTGAGTGGTAGCATGCACATTGTTTTTAAATCCAATGGTTCGGGAGTAGATTCAGGTTTCGTTGGAAATTATACATCCATTTTAGACAGTTCAGCCTTTCGTCCCTCAATTGATTTTATCCATGATTCAGTCATTTACAAAGGTGTGCCAGCTGTCATAAAAAGCGTCAATACAAGTTTTCCAGGGGTCCCAGAAATTGAATGGAGAATTGATGGCAATTGGAGCGGGTTTGGCAAAATTTTTAAAACAGTTCAAAATGTAACAGATGGCATCTATCAAGTATGTATGCGGGTAAAAGGTTGTAAAATCGACACGAATATTTGCAAGTATATAAAAATAAAAACACCAAATGCTAAAACGTCCATTAATTTTAATAAAACTACTTTTTCAAATAATTCAGATACCGCACGGCTAACACCATTAACAGACAAAGCCAACAGATTTTCTTGGTCCATTTCCCCTACTTCTTATGTTTTACTTAATCCTCCACCTAGTCCTTCAATTGTAAAGCCTGGTGTAATCGAATACAGAGAAACTCGAGGCGATAGTTTGCCTATCCCTTATATTTGGTTTCTCGATTCCACCTGTTACAACATTACTTTAAAAGCTTGGTACGACAAGGATAGCTCGACAACGGTTTCTACACTGACCAAAAATAGCTATATCTGTTCAAAAGATTTTAGATTAACCTATGGCCTGTTTGGAAAAGTATTTAAAGACAAGAACAACGATTGTAGTTACAGCTCAGGTGAAACTTATTTAAAGGATGTACCTGTAAAACTATACGATACGGCCAACAATTTATTGGGACAAACCTATACCCAATCGAATGGTATGTTCTATTTTGATAAAACAAATGGGAAATACAAAGTGGTTGTTAATATTAATAACCAACCATTGGATGTAAAATGTCCAACAGGACTAGATTCTACTATTACATTAAAATCTTCTAAATTATCGGGTGGAATTGATTTTCCAATGACTTGCGGATTAATTGATTTAGGTGTACAATCCATTGTACCACGTGGCTTTATTTTTCCGGGCAAAACACATACTCTTCATATTAATGCTGGCCTATTTGGAAAATCCGATTTTGAAAATTGTCAAGTAAATAACGACAGTGGAATCATACGCGTAACTGTAACTGGAAAAATCAAGTATATCTCAGCAAGTCCAAAACCTAGTGCTATTTCCGGAAATACCTATTCTTGGAAAATTAAAGATTTTTTTAAATTTTATAACGCTATCCCAGTGCAATTTAAAACCGATACCAATGCCACCTATGGCGATACTGTGCTAGCCATTGCCGAAATAATTTTATCTAAAAAAGATAAAGATAGCACGAATAACAAGATGAAGTTTTCATATAAGGTAATGAATTCATATGACCCCAATAAAAAAGAAACTTATCCTGAAGTGGTATTACCTGGCTATAAAGACTGGTTTGTTTATACCATTCATTTTCAAAATACGGGCAAGGCCCCAGCTTTCAATATTCGTTTAGAAGACACCATCGACAATAGAATGGATTTAGAAACTTTCGAAGTGATGGATTACAGTCATGATAACCGCGTGGCATTGAATGGCAATAAGCTCAAAGTGTATTTCGATGATATCATGTTGCCCGATAGTTTTTCTGACAGCAAAGGTTCGAATGGGTACATACAATACAGAATAAAACCTAAACAAGGATATAATGATGGCACACAGATACGCAATACTGCCTATATCTATTTCGACTATAACAGTCCTGTTGCTACCAACACGACTATTAATGCGTACAAAAAACCTAGCTATGTTATTAAGCTAAATACTGATTTAAATGGCAGCACTACAGGCAGTGGCACTTATAAAAAGGATTCTTTGGTAAAAGCCATAGCGAAACCAAAAAGTTGTTATAAATTTAAACGGTGGACCGAAGCTGGCAACGAGGTATCAACCGATAGTATTTATACTTTTACAGCCTCTGCTAACAGAACACTGATTGCAGAATTTACTAAAAACAGCTACACCATTACTGGCACTATTTTACCTAAGGTTTCTGCTGGCACTATTAATGGATTGGGTATTTACGGCTGTTCGGACACCTTAAAAACATTGATTGCTGTGCCTGCTGCTTGTTATCAATTCAAAGAATGGCAAGAAAACAACATTACAGTTTTCACTAACAGCAGCTACTCATTTCTACCAAATCAAAACAGAAACGTAATAGCCATTTTCGAACCTATCCAATACACCATTAATGCCAAAGCATCGCCTATCAATAGTGGAACTATAACTGGTACAGGTAATTTCAATTGTTCTGATTCAACGAAAACGCTGCTTGCAATCCCAAGCAATTGCTACCAATTTAAAGAATGGAGAGAAAACAATGCAGTGGTTTCTAAGAATGCTACTTATACCCTATCGCCTAAACAAAATAGAAATCTCGAAGCTATTTTCGAGCCAATCATGTATACAATTACAACAAGTGTTTCACCAGCAAACAGTGGACTAATTATTGGTGCAGGCACCTACAGTTGTGATTCAACTGTTGCACTAAAAGCTAAAGCAAATAGTGGTTATCAATTCAGTGCTTGGAA
>CANFUB010000120.1 GCA_947450015.1 Bacteroidota bacterium
AGCAGCCTCACGCAATAAACGCACGACATAACCGAAAGGTTGATAAGGATTGCTCAATAAATAATCGCGTTTTTTTATCACATCGAATAAACATTTGGCATTGTCTAACTCAGGTATGTACAATGGATCTATGCTTTGGTACTTTAAATCTGAGCGTTTAATATCAGGGAAGGAAATAAAATCTTTGAAATTGTGGTAACGCTGACCAGGTATTAATTCTTCGCTTTTAACCCTTAATTTGCGGTTAATGAATTTCAACAAGTCGGGCGCAATATCTGCATCGTAAATAAAACGCACCGGCACACCTTTCTTTCTCTGCTTTAAAATCTCACTGAGTTTATCGACTAAGTTTTGCGAAATATCATTGTCCAAATCCAATTCAGCATCACGGGTTAATTTAATGGTGTAAGCTTCGAAGCTATCGTAATCGAAACTAGAGAAGACCACATCTAAATTGATGCGGATAACATCATCAACAAACATGATAAAGGTATTACCATCTTGTTTTTTCAATTGAAAGAAACGCTTCTTCACCTTGGTAGGCAAAGGAATTAGGGCATATTTAATATCACCTGTCAAACTGTTTTTTAGTTTGCAAGCCAAATAAACCGTGTTGTCTCTTAGGAAGGGGAAAGGTCGATCTTGCGATAAGATTAAAGGAAAAATAGCATTGAGAATTTCTTCCTTGAAGTATTTTCTCACCTCGGCTACTTGCTGAATATTGATTTGCTTTTCGTTGATGAAAAAAATACTCTTAACCTTAAATTCTTCTAATATGTTTTGATAGATTAAATTGAATTTTGCTTGTTGAACAATTACCTTATCGTGAATTTCTTTCAAAAGCATTTTAATTTCCTTTTGATTGATTTGTTCAAGGCTGCCCTTTTTAATTTGGAGCATGCGCTTGTTGGTGGCTACGCGCACCCTAAAAAACTCATCGAGGTTTGAAGAAAAAATTCCTAAAAATTTTAGCCGTTCCAACAAGGGAACATTTGCATCATTGGCTTCTTGCAACACCCTATCATTGAATGCTAGCCAACTTATTTCTCTGTTAATGTAACTAATTTTCTTTTTTGCCATATTGCAACCTTACACCTTTTAATATTGTAGTTCGAGGTAAATTGGATAGTGATCGCTGTAACCATTCAACCATTTATTGCCTCCAAATGTTCTTAATGGAAAACCCGCGTATTTGCCTGTTTGGGTTAACCAGTCGGCATCCAAAATATTCACCGACTTTTTTATGTATTCTATTTTTTTACCATCAATCAATGATGGTGTAATCATGAATTGATCGAGGCAATTCATTTGGCCTTTGAAATTATAAGAACCCCTACCAGCAGATTTAAAGTCCCACATCAAATTCAATAAATCGGCCCCACCCTTTTGATTGATGTTATTGGCCATGATACCTTCTTTGATACTTTTATCCCAAGGCTCATCATTAAAATCGCCCATTACAATTAGATTATCGTTAACCATGTTCAGATGCGAAGTAATGAAATTTCTACAAGTTTTTGCTGCATCCATGCGATTTATTTCACTCTCATCTTTGCCTTCTCTTCGCGAGGGGAAATGGCAGACATAAAAACAAAGGGTATCGTTTGATGCAATCACAACAGCCTTCACAAATAATTGATCGCGGGTACGGTCATTTAAATCTTTGGTAAGTACGACCGGCACTTTTTCTGAATTGAGCACTTTGATTTTTTCTGTTTTATAAATCAGGGCCACATCTACACCGCGTTCGTCGGGTGAATCGTAATGCACCATGCCATATTGGCCTTTCAAATCGCCTGTATTGATAAGATCTTCTAAAGCTTTGGCACTTTCCAATTCGCATACACCTAGCACATCTGGGGCTTTGTTATTGGCCAATTGAGCAACGACCTTTGCCATGTTGTCTAATTTTTGATGGTAGCGTTCGCTCGTCCATTGGTACTGGCCGTTGGGAGTAAAGTCTTGGTCGTCGTGGTCGGTATCGTCTACATCATCGTACAGATTATCGATGTTATAAAAGGCAATGCTAAGTATGTTCCCATTCGAAACATTGGCCTTATTCCGACAAGTAGCAGCACTTAAAACAACAAGGAACAATAATAGATAAAGGGTATACCGGGTCATACTTCATGCAAAGAAAGCCTTTATAATGTTAATACACTATTAAGAAAATGTTTTTCTCTTATAAATTTTTCTACAAATTGTATTTGCTTTAGAAAGAATTAATCCTAAATTTGCACTCCTTTTTAGGAAGGAAAAGCCCAGGTGGCGGAATTGGTAGACGCGCTGGTCTCAAACACCTGTGGGAAACCGTACCGGTTCGACTCCGGTCCTGGGCACCGTGAAGTAGAGAAAGTCCTGATAGTTTTATCAGGACTTTTTTTATGTCTAATGCTTTTGCTTTCTAATTTAATTGGTGGCTAGGACTTTCACACTTCACGGCACGCCAGGGAGCAAACCATGAGGGAGGTTGTTAATCTTTTTTCGCTGACGCGATTTTTTAATTGTTATTTTGAAACCATGAATCCTTCTTTCGGGACTTTTTTATGCCTAAAGGTTTTGCCTTCTAACTTAATTGGTGGCTAGGACTTTCACACTTCACGGCACGATAGGAAAAACTGACTGAAGTCGAAGTTGGCTCTTTTTTCGCTATTGCTCAAAGATTTTTTAAGGAATACAATGTTAAGCAACTTGGACTGACAATAATCAGAGCGAGTTTGAATTCACAGTATTCTAATCTTTAATTATTTTGCTACATTTGCACCAAAATTTATTCAAATCAAAAAAATAATATGAAAGTAACAGTCGTAGGAGCCGGAGCAGTAGGCGCAACCTGTGCAGACAACATTGCACGCAAAGAACTTTGTTCAGAATTGGTATTGTTGGATATTAAAGAAGGTATTAGCGAAGGTAAAGCTTTAGATTTATTTCAAACCTCTTCATTGTTAGGTTTTGACACCAAAATTTCTGGAAGCACCAACGATTACAGCAAAACAGCTAATAGCGATGTGGTTGTGATTACCAGTGGTATTCCACGTAAACCAGGCATGACCCGCGAAGAATTAATCGGTATCAATGCTGGTATTGTGAAAGGTGTTACTGAAAATATTTTAAAATACTCTCCGAATGCGATTTTCATTATTGTGAGTAATCCAATGGATACAATGACTTACCTTGCTTTGAAAGCAAGTGGTTTGCCTAAAAACAGAGTGATTGGTATGGGTGGCTTATTGGATAGCGCACGTTTCAAATGCTATTTATCTTTGGCTACTGGCGCTTCTACCAACGATTTACACGCTGTTGTTATTGGCGGTCACGGTGATACTACCATGATTCCTTTAACCAGAATGGCGACTGTCAATGGTTTCCCAATCAGCAACCGTTTAAGCGAAGAGGCTTTGAAAAAAGTAGCTGCTGACACAATGGTTGGTGGTGCAACCTTAACTGGCTTATTGGGTACTAGCGCATGGTATGCACCAGGTGCTGCAGTAGCTGCCCTTGTTGAAGCAATTGTTAGAGATGAGAAAAAATTAATGCCATGTTGCGTGCTTCTAGAAGGCGAATACGGTCAAAACGATATCTGCTTAGGTGTACCTGTAATTATTGGTAAAAACGGTTGGGAAGAAATCGTTGATTACAAACTTAACGAAGAAGAGCAAGCAGCTTTCGGCAAATCTGCAGAAGCAGTTCGCAGCATGAACAGTGTGTTAAGCACTATGAGTATGTAATATTACTGTCAGATTTTTGTAAAAAAAATTCAAAAAAGCCAACACATAAAGTGTTGGCTTTTTTTTATGTAAACTACCCACCCTTTTTGAAAATCAGCCTACACCTAGGC
Organism: Bacteroidota bacterium; assembly: GCA_947450015.1. Taxonomy (GTDB): domain Bacteria; phylum Bacteroidota; class Bacteroidia; order NS11-12g; family UBA955; genus JABMMZ01. The sequence continues at coordinate 3,839 of CANFUB010000120.1, forward strand.
AAATCAATTATTTTTTCAACCCATCGCAGTTTTATAAAGATTAACTTGAATCAATATTTAATTTCATCCTTCCATAGCCTCTTTTAGCGACTTTGAAATGCACCAATTATTCGTTATATTTGTTACAATTTGAAAAGACTCGTACTCATACTTCTTTTATCCTTACCCTTTGCTTTGTTGAGTCAAAAATCCAACACAGGGACCGAATTTTGGATGGGGTTTTTGAGAAATTACGATTCCACTTTTTCAGGTAAAAAAGATTCCCTCCGCCTCTACATTTCGGCCACCAACAAAACCAAGGTTGATATTTCAATACCACTGCAAGGCTATTCCGCCTCCATTCAAATACCTAAAGACAGTGTTGTTGTTTTCTTAATCCCCTTGCATCTTGGTTATTTAACAGACTATGATGTGATCAGAGATAAAGCCATTCACATTACTTCAGATTTTCCAATATCGGTTTCGGCCATGAACTTGTTATACGCCACTACCGATGCTAGCATTGTTTTACCTTATGCCAATATTCCCAGCAAGACCACCTATGTTGTTGGCAACCCAAGTTCGGGCAGCACCAGTGAAATATTATTAGTAGCAGGTGAAGACTCCACCAAAGTAAAAATTATCCCAGCGAATACTACGCTCTCTGGCAATGCTAGCAATGTACCCATTTACCTAACCCTCAATAAAGGACAGCTATACCAGATGGGCAGTAGCAAAGATTTATCGGGTTCTATTGTAAGTGTGCTCTCCTTAAATAAATTAGTTGTATTTACTGGCGACCGCTGTTCTGCATGGCCTTGCGGTGCTTGCGACCATGAGTTCGAGCAAGTATTACCCAACGATGTGTTAGATACGGCCTATTGCATACCATCGCATTTTGGTCATATTAAAGGCTATCTATTAAAAATGATTCCGCTTGATTCTAGTACTGATATCAAAGTTAATGGTGTATGGTATCGCAATGTTTCACGGCTTAACCCACTGACAATAGATGTTAAAAACGATTCAGGTTATTATGCGTCTTCCAATAAATTGTTTCATTGCCACCAATTCTTAAAAGGTGCTGGTTGCAGTGGTTATATAAATTCAAGCTATGGCGATCCTGCTCAACTTGAATTGGTAAGTGTAAAATATTTTGGTGAATCATCCCTGTTCAGTACCGTGAATTCGTTTAATTTGAAAGATCACTTCGTAAACATTGTCATTAAGACCAGTGCTAAAAACAATGTTTATTTAGACAAAACAAAAATCGATTCGAGTGAGTTTATTAAATTCTCTTATGCCCCTAATTATTCGTTTGCCCGTTTAAAAATTAGTATTGGTCAACACCTACTCGAAAGCTCCGATGGCTTATTGGCCTATTGTTATGGCGTTGGCTTTTATGAATCTTATTTGTATTTATCTGGATTTAGTTTGCCTAATTTCGACTTAGCATTTAAAGATTCGGTTCTAAAATACGATTGCAAAAACAACAAAATCAATGTACAATTCAGAGCCAAATCAGACAAAGTACTCAAAAAATACACTTGGTATTTTGGCGACAACACCACTGCTACGGGCAATCCTGTTCAACACCTCTACAACGCTATAGGCAACTACACAGTGAAACTTATTGCAGAAGATTTTGCAGGTAAAAAAGATTCTGTGATTCGCAAAGTAATCGTGAATTGGCCACTGTTCGACCCACTGCGCAACAAAATTATTTGCGGCATTGATACCGTTCTTTTTCAAGAAAAGAATACTTTCTTCTCTAATTTCAAATGGCAAGACAATAGCACCAATAATTACTACAAGGTTTGGGACAATAAAAAAGTATGGGTAAGCGCCACCGACACTTCTGGCTATTGTAAGTTTACTGATACAGCCATTGTAAGCAAGATAAATATCTTTTCGAAATTGGTAGTCGATTCGATTGAAAAATGTTGGAAATACAACCGCTTTAAATTTGAAGATTCTACTAAAATATTTGCTGATCAAATTTTACACAAGGCTTGGGTATTTCCATGGACCACCATTTGGGATAAGAACCAAACAACCGTGCGTTTTCCAATGCCAGGCAAATACAAAGTGTATTTTGATGTGTACACCACCGAAGCCAATTGTAAGGCCCGCTATCCGATTGATGTAGTTGTACACCCCATGCCTAAAGTATTTGCAAAAGTAAAAGGCGAAAATTTTTGCAGCGGCACACCAATAGAATTTTATGATAGTTCGCAAATCGTTACAGGCGCAATAAAATCGGTGCGTTGGGTATTCGATGATACCACGAGCGTCATGAGCGATTCTTTAAAAACAATTAAAAGTTTAAAATATTACCAATCGAATTCAGATGTGGTGCGGTTTTATAAACACATTGCCATTTCAGACAGAGGCTGTAGCGATACGGTTATCAATGCAGTTCAAATTTGGCCTAAACCAAAAGTTGATTTTTTACTTAATAGTATTGATACCATACAGTGTTTGCCTTCTGCTCGCTGGACCTATACAAGCATTGCAACTGTAGCTGCAGATACCATGAATTTGTTTTGGGATGCAGGCAATGGGCGAACAAGCACCAACTATTTCATGAAAAACATTCGCTATTTTACAGCAGGTAGATATGCGGTTAGTTTAAAAGCGGTGTCTACCTTTGGTTGCGAAGAAATAAAAATAAAACATGTAGAAGTGCTTGATATCCCTAAAGCGCAATTTAAAATCAATGATAGCACCCAATGTTTCAAAGACCATTTATTTAAATTCAAGGACACCACCTTGGGCAATTATTTAAGTTATCAATGGGACCTTGGGAATGGTCAAACTTCCCAAAAATCTAGCATAGATTCGGTATACTATACCACCGTTGGAAGCTATAAAGTTAAATTAAAAATTACAACGCCATACAACGGTTGTGAAGACTCAACCATGCGCATGGTCTATGTTTTGAAAGCGCCTATTGCCGCCATTAATATTAACAATGATACCCAATGCCTGAATAGTAATTCATTCACTGTAACCAATCAAAGCACCTATTTCCAAAATTATGCTGGTACCCAGTGGCGTTTTAAAAACACAATCGACACCAATTACAATTTGAACAATGTGGTGTTCTCTGATACTGGCAGACATATCTATCGACTAAGGGTTATAGACAGCGAAGGTTGCACCGATTCAACCACCTTTAACTTGCAAGTGGGCGGTCAGCCAACACCAAAATTTACCGTTAACGATAGCATCCAATGTTTGAATGGCAACCGCTTTGTTTTTAGAACCAGCAACCCAAAAAGCATTATCAATTATTGGCGAATAGATGGACAGTTAGTCTATACAGGAAGTATCGATAGCACAGTGTACATTGGCAGCACTGCGGGGCCCCATACCATCCAGTTAGTGCAAGCTACCACTGCCCAATGCAAGGACAGTCTTTCTAAAAAATATTTTGTGCTCCCTGCACCGCTGGCCAATTTTACGATGAATAAAGACACCCAATGTTTTATTGGTCATGGATTCGATTTTTCGGATGCCTCTACAGCTAATCTTGACAAGGTCAATGCATGGACTTATAAAATTGGACAACAAACTTATTCAGGCAATGCCAATTTGAGTAATATTCAATTTACAAACGCAGGCACCTATCTTGTGCAATTAAAAATTAGTACCA
>CANFUB010000121.1 GCA_947450015.1 Bacteroidota bacterium
GAAGTATAAAATGTTTGTGCTTTCCAGTCGCTGCCTGTTTTAGCAACGGTATTATTTTTGGCATCTTTAAAAACGGCAACCAATCCACCATCGCCTGGGTGATAGGCAAAACCGCCATTCAGCTCCGAACCAAGTCCCAAATGCTCTTCCCAATCAATCAATTGAAATGCAATTATAAAAGGCCGTTTTACTTTGAAACGCACCACACTCGAGTTGAATTGGGTATACGGTACCTTGTCTTTTCCAACAGGCACCCCATTAATGTACAATTCAAAATAATTATCAGCAAAAATATAGGCGGTTATCAATTCACCTGCAGAATCAATACTGATAACATCAGTACCATCGAGAACGGCAATTGCTGCATTTGCATTGGCATACGTTTTACCAGTGCATACATTATGTAAATCTGAGGACCAAGGAAATTGCCCATTGCTAAAATTATTGATGGCAGGCACAGTCCATTGCGAACTGTCTTGTGCTTTAATGCTTCCCATGTTAGTGGTTCGGCCACCAGAACAAGTATACAAATTGGATGCGGTGGTTTTTGCAACTCCTTGGGTTACTGATGCACTGCCTTTGTATTGAGCCATTGCGTAATGAGGAAAGGCCAATACAATTAAGCAAAGGCCTTTTACAAGATAAATAACATTTAGTTTCACCATTACTGAACCATCAGTTTTTTAGTAATCACTTGGTCTTTGGTTTTTATTTTCACCATGTAAACACCTGTTGCCAAAGTTTTAATATCGATGGTTTCTTTAAAGCCAAGCGTGCTGTACACCATGGCTCCTGTGGCATTGTAAATAGTAATATTTTCTATGGCTTTTGCTGAAAGGGTGGCTGTTAATTTTAAATTCAATTGGGTATTGGCTGGATTCGGATACATTAAAACACCTAAAGCATCGATGCCAATTTGCGGTACCGACAAAGGCAAATTGCATTGTTTAAAGCCATTGTATTTATTGGTTGTTTTAGTCCCCGAAACATAAAAATTAAAAGTGTAAACACCTGCAGCTGTCCAACTGTATTCTACAGAATCGGTAACGCCTGCCAAGGTGTAAACCAAGGTATAACCATTGCCTGCTCCATTGGGTTTACAGCCCGTAATCACAGCCCCTTTTAAAGGTGTTCCTGCTGGTCGAATGGGTTGTGCATGGGCTTGAGGTATTATTTGCAAAGTAGTATCTTCTGTTACCACCCCAACCATATTGCCTATCATATAAGGCGCTGAAGCGGTACCGTGGTAATGGTAAACCCCATTAGCACCCGCATGCCCATGGTTGGCATCGAGTGTTTTCATGGCCGAACCATCAGGCTCTTGGCTGCCATATATTGCATAGCCATCGAGCGCAAACGCAATCGGCACTATATCGGGTGTGGCTGCATCTAAAAACATGGGCGCTATGTGGTAATGGTAATCATCGGCCCTACCACAATGACCGCCAAAATTATCTAACTGTCCATCTAAAAATGCATCAACGCCAGTATTGGTATATGGATTAAAAATAGCCACCCCATTGGCCGCTATGGCCACGGCTCCTCTTAAAAAATGTTTCTGATTGACTGGCACTGGAGTTACTGCTTTCACTGGATTCAAAGGAATTTGCCATGCATTGGTGCCCGTATAACATTGTGGAATTGGAAACTGTTGTTGCCATCCGGTAATGCCTGTCATCATCTCATGACTAGGTATCCCTTTCGATTCAACATAAAAATAGGTATTGTCCCAACGGGTGTAAACATTCGGTTTAAACGGTGTAAAGGCCGAATCAACAAACAAAGGATCAGTGGTTGTTGCCATAACTTGCATCACACGGTTGGTAAAACTGTACAAGGAAAACAAAACACCTGAGGCCAAAATCGGGAACATGTATTTTATTTTTTCGCGATTGATTGAGCGGTACATAACGAAGCCTAAAACTAACATTAGCATTGCCAAAAACAGACCTCTCATGTCCGACCAAACGAGGCCTTGTTGTGTTTGTTTTCTTTCTGCTGATAAAGCCCTGTTAAGTTTTAAAATGGCATTTTGTTTTTGTGTTACAAAATTCAAATCATCGACAGATAAATTATCCATTGGAAAATGGATTACTTGGTGGGCATTGTTTTCAATGTATACCGCATTGTTTTTGCACATTAAAAAGGCACCTTCAACACTTTTTGTTGAACCCTTCAAATGCCATTGTCTTAAAGCAATCATTTCATTGTTTATGTTGTGTGCATTTAAAAACATACCATTTAGTATGTAAAATGCCATCATGAGTATTAATTTTTTCATGCGTTAATTTTTCTATCGTGTTAAAACTATTTTTCCTTTTTTTATCATGCCACTTTCAATGCTAAATGCATACCAGTATACCCCATTGGCCAACGCTGTACCGTTACCATCATTGCCATCCCACACCACTTGAAATTGTCCTGGTGCTAATGTTTCATCATTGATTAAATAGCGTACCAATTGCCCGTTGTTATTATAGACGACTAATTTAATTTTTTCAGGCGTTTGCACATTAAATTCTATTTTGGTTTCCTTCATAAATGGATTCGGATATACCAATTCATCGGCATAGGCGTTGTTCCAAATAACAGGTACACCAGTAGAAAGTGAATCGTAACAATTTACTGCACCAATAAAATAGGTGGCCGAAATATCTTTGTTATGACGGGTTGCTGTTTCGCTTTTTGGCAAGTATACGCGAATGTATTCTGTCTTAACGCCATTCGGACCAACCGTTACACGAATATGGCCCGAGTTGGGTAAAATCTGGCCTTCGAAATAACCATAAGTAGCCGCATAATTCGCATTCGAAAAATTGGGATGACTTGGTTGTGGAGTTTCTTGGTATATCATACAGGCCTTGCTTTGCTTACCAAAAAAATGATCGTGCCCATGAAAAAATATATTCACTTTGTGTTCCTCTAGCAAATCTTTAATCGGCTTGTACCAACCCGGTCGGTTGCTTGCAAAACCAGGTGTGCCATTTAAATTACTGCCGCCCCACTCATAGCGGTTGGCATATTCTACACCTCCTCTACCATCTGGATCGCCACCAACAATTTGGTGTGAAAACACAAACTTAAATTTTGAATCGCTTTTTTCTAATGTCTCCTTTAACCAATCGTATTGTGCTTTGCCCAAAGTCCATCGCCATCCATTCAAAGAATCGGGTTTTACTTTGGTGTACCAATAAGGATCAATCACTATAAACAAGGCATCGCCCCATTGCCACGCGTAGTAATTTTGACGTTGTCCTACATAGGCTTGGCGACTTGTATCGCCCGTATAAAATGCATCGGGTGCAGGATTCAAAAAATATTTCTGACGTTCTTGTGTGCCCCATACGGCAATATTATTGGGTGTGTTATTAAGGTTCCATCCCGACTCACCTTCATGATTGCCCAAAGCAATGAACAAGGGAATAGAATGACAAACGGTTTCGTAATACGAGCGCAGTAAATTACAACGAAAAGGAATGGTATCGCGTGGCACCACTTTGGCAGGGGTTCGCAATTTATCGGTCATTAAAAAATCACCTAAATCAATCATAAAATCGGGGGCATCTTCTAATTGATTTTTTAAGCAACGCAGATACACGGCAGTATCACTTTGTTCATCCAAATGTGGATCGGCTTGCACCACAAATGTAAAGGTTTCGCCTTTTGGACGGGCCGTGTGAAAGGTATGCTCCGATTGTGTTTTAAAATTTACAGCCGAAGGTAAACGGTAACACAATCTATAAAAATATTTTGTATTGGCAGTCAATCCACCGACCACAATTTCGGCAGGGGCGCCCTTTGCAAATACTTGCCAAGCTGTTTGATTAGAGAATGTGCCAGCAGTGGTGCCATACTGCACACTGGCTTCGGTGGTGGTATCAAAAAAGGCTTTGAGGGTAATGCTTTTATCGGTTGGTCGACCTAATATTTCTGCGCGTTTAATGGTTTGTGACGAAGCATTAAAAGCAATCAAAGTAAATAAAAACGTAAAAAATAATTTCATTGGCGAAAGGCTTATGGATGTTGAATGATGATTTTTTGAGTATACTGTTTATTGTTTGCTGAAGCTTTTAAAATATAGATACCTGCACTTAAATTTTTAACGTCAATTTCATTGTAAGTGCTCGTTAAAACAGTTTGTCCAACTGCATTTTGGAGACTGATAAAACAAGTGGTATTAGGCTCACCAAAGTCTACTAACAATCGCTCATTGGCAGGATTCGGAAACACCTTCAACGCACTAACAGTTGATTGGGTTTGAATAACAGAACTCGCACAAGTACCTATGGTGTAAGAGAAAGCAATCTCACCATTGTGGTGTTTACCACTTAAAGTATCTGCGGGCAAATACACCCTTACATAATCTACTTTAATGCAATCGGAAGCTACCGTCACACGGATATGGCCCGAGCCATCTAAAGTATCAGAAGTATAAGCATCGGCATTGGCAAGCTTTCCAATTTGGTAGGTCGAATCGCTTGGCATGGGCACCGCTTGGTAGGTAATGCCATCCAACACTTCATGTGCAAATACATGGTCGTGCCCTTGGAAAAATATATTCACACCATTGTCCTTGAACAATTGGTGAATCGGCTTGGCCCATCCTGGTCGCTTGTTTGGAAAATTATAAGTCGTTCCATTTTTACCATCGTATCCACCCCACTCAAAAAGTTTCGCATTGGTTATGCCACCGCGACCTTGTCCACGAATATGGTGCGCAAAAACAAATTTGTATTTCGCAGTGCTATTTTCTAAAGTGCTTTTAAGCCAATCGTATTGCGGCTTGCCCAGCGACCAATCCCAATTGGTGGGTTTGGCAGAAGTATCACACTCATCGCGGTATACATCTAGAACGATGAATTGCGCATCACCCCAGGTCCATGCATAATAATTTTCCGGATTGCCTATGCCCCATGGTTCATTGTCGGTATTGCCCGAATAAAAACCATTGGGATACGGATTGGGATAATAAAACTTGCGCCATTGTGTGCCCCAAATGGCCAAATTATTCGGTGGTGTTTTGGCCATGTAATAATCGTTTTCACCTTCATGGTTGCCAAGGCAAACATAAAAAGGAATGGAGTGCGCAATGCTACCAATAAACGGACGGTAATCTTTGTGCAAGGCATCTAAGTCGGCCGAAGTGATTGTATTCGGATAATGGTCGTCACCAAAAATATCACCCAATGACAACATAAAATCTGGTTTGTCTTTGGCTTGGTTATTTAAACACAATTGGTAAATGCTCTTCACCCCTTTTTTATCATACAAATGTTCATCGGCTTCGATGGTGAAAGTATAAGTGCTGCCTTTGGCCCTTTGGGTATGAAAACCATATTCGCGACTGGCTAAAAAGTTGGAATTATTGGTTAAATGGTATTGTATTCGGTAATAGTATTGGGTATTTGGAAACAAATTGTTCAAATCGATTTCACTGGGCGTATTGGCCACATTGTTAAATGTTTTGGTACTGTGCAAATAAGTGCCCGATTGGGTGCCGTATTCAACATAAAACACTACCGCCTGGCTAAATAAAATACTGGCCGTGATAGACGTATCTGTCGGTCGGCCGAGGATAATATTTTCTGTTTGACCATTCGCTAATTTAGGACCGAAGATTAGTAAGAGCGTAAAGAATAAATTTTTTAGAGAAAAGAATTGTAGCGCTTTTTGCATAGAGGGTGTTTAACAAATTTAAATATTAGAATCTATTATTTTCCTTTTGACTTCAGAAATTACAAAAGGTTTAATGCCGTTATAATTTTTTTTAAAAATATTTCAAACGAATAAAAAAAACCTTCAATTAATAAAAAACTGAATGGTAAGTTTCTGAATTTTAAATTTACCAAATAAAAAACAAGGCTTTCATCGAAAAATATTTTTGAGTTTATACTCAAGTACTTAATTTGAAAGCTCAATCACCCTAAGTATATAAAGCCTATTTTTGAACTAATCGTGCAAATTTTTAACATACAATGAAAACTTTAGTCCGCCAATTTTTCGATTCTCAAGCCATTCTTAGCGATGAGGAATGGGCTTTTTTTGAAAGCAAACTCGTTGAACGCAGATTTCGCAAAGGCAGTATTATACTGATGGAAGGCGATGTAGAAAATTATCTATCCTTCATCATCTCTGGCTCCACCCGCTTATTTGCTGTGACGCCTGCAGGCGAAGATGTTTCGATTGAATTTGCTACGGCCAATTGTTTTACTAGCAGTTATACTTCCTTTGTTTCCCAAACCCCTTCGCGTCTCAATGTCGAATCATTAGACAATACTTTGCTTATGAGTATTAGTTATGCCGATTTAAACACTTGCTACCAGCTGTGTTCAACAGGTGAGCGTTTGGGCAGAATCAATGCCGAAAATTATTTAAGTTTTAAGGAAGACCGTCAACTTAGTTTACTAACCATGACGGCCACTGAGCGCTACATAGAACTTATGCAGCAAAATCCTGAACTATTGCAGCTCACAAAATTGCAACACATCGCCTCTTACTTGGGCATTAAACCAGAGAGCTTAAGTCGCATTCGCAAATCGATAAACGTCACGACAAATTAACATATGTTAAGACAGCGCCCACTAGCACCCTATAGTTTTGTACCATGAAATACACCTTACTATTTTTAATCACATGGGGAGTTCAAAGTCTTGGTTTTTCGCAAACCCTTACCCAAACCGTTAAAGGAAGAATTGTTGATGCACAGTCGCTCTTGCCTTTACAACAAGCCAGTGTAGAAGTACTGGATTCTAATAAAATTATTGCCAATGGCACAACAGATGCCAATGGTTATTTTAGCATTGCCGAAGTACCCATCGGTCGTATCACCATCCATATAACAATGGTAGGGTATGCCGATTACTACGCCAATAACATCAACCATGTGAGTGGTAAACAAACCTCACTCGACATTGAATTATCAGAAAAAGTGGTGAGCTTTAAAACCTCGGGACTTAAAGTAAAAGCGAAAAATGCAGTGAACAACAATAACATTTCATTGAGTGCTCGCAGTTTCGATATTGAGGATACCAGACGGTATGCTGGTAGCAGAAACGACCCTGCCCGCATGGCCAGTAACTTTGCTGGGGTTGTAGGGAACAACGATTCGCGCAATGATATTATTATACGCGGTAATTCACCTCAGGGCTTGTTATGGCGCATGGATGGCATAGACATTCCAAACCCCAACCACTTTGGCGCCATGGGTGCTAGCGGTGGTCCTGTAAGCATACTCAACAACAACGTATTGGCCAAGTCAGATTTCTTAACTTCTGCATTTCCTGCCATGTATGGCAATGCCACCGCAGGGGTGTTCGATTTGCAAATGCGCAGCGGCAATAGAAACAAAACGGAGTACACCGGTCAAATTGGTTTCAATGGTTTCGAAGCAGGTATCGAAGGACCATTCTCTCTTAAATCGAAAGCCTCTTATATTTTCAATTACCGATACTCTACCCTAGCCA
>CANFUB010000122.1 GCA_947450015.1 Bacteroidota bacterium
AGGGACAGACCTTAGAGCAATTGCGCGATTTGTTGTTGGCCCAATTAGACAATATTAAAAAAGGAAATTTTGATACCACTTTGTTGAAAGCCATTGTAGCGAATAGCAATGTTGAAGAAATTCAAAAATTAGAAAGCAATGAAGGCATTGCCTATACCCAACTAGATGCTTTTGTAACCGGTCGCAGATGGATTGATGTTTTGAACAGCAATTATGAATTGAGCAAAATTTCTAAAAAGGACATTGTCGATTTTGCCAATGAATATTACACCAATGGCTATTCTATCGTTTACAAGCGCACAGGCGAAGATGCCAAAAAAGAAAAAATTGAAAAGCCTACCATTACAGAAGTGGCTTTGAACAGAGATAAAACATCGCCTTTTGTTACCGACTTAATCGAAGAAGAGGCCGATACCATTTACCCAGTGTTCATTGATTTCGAAAAAGACATGGAACGCGCCATGGTAGGCAATACCAAATTATTGTACAAAAAGAATGCATCGAACCAATTGTTCACCATGTATTATGTGGTTGATATGGGCCGTTTAAATGATAAGAAATTATCGATAGCGCTCGATTATTTACAATTCTTAGGCACCGATAAAATGACTGCGGCCGACCTAGGTGCTAAGTTCTACCAATTGGCTTGTAATTTCAATATTTCTGCAGGCGATAAAAGAAGTTATATTTCATTAACAGGACCGCAACAAAATTTCAACGAAGCCTTAAAATTATTTGAAGATTTATTGGCCAATGCCAAGCCCGATCAAGAAGCATTGAATACCTATATCGACCGTCAATTAAAAAACCGTGCCGATGCCAAATTAAACAAACGCGCCATCTCATCGGCCCTTACCACTTATGCATTGTATGGCAAAGTAAATCCACGCACTTATATTTTAAGCAATGCGGAATTAAAAATGTTGAAGGCCGAAGAATTGGTAAACATTATTAAAAATGTTACCAAGCACCAACATACCATTATGTATTATGGACCTGAGCCATTGAATGTATTACAAGCTACCTTATTGGCCAACCACAAAACAGTGCCAAATTTAATTGTACCACCAGCCGCTTATGTGTTCAAACCATTAACTGCATTGACCAACCAAGTATATTTTACCAATTACGAAATGGTACAAGCCGAGATTAACTGGCGCCATACAGCAGATGTATTTGATATTAACAAAGCCCCTATTATTAAAGCTTATAACGAGTATTTTGGTGGTGGTATGAGCAGTGTAGTATTTCAAGAAATTAGAGAGTCGCGCGCCTTGGCTTACTCAACCTATTCTGTATACAGCCAAGCAGCCGAAAAAGGCAAGAACGATATCTTGGTAGCTTATGTAGGTACCCAAGCCGATAAGTTAAACGATGCCATTACTGCGATGAACGAATTGTTAAACAATATGCCTGACAATGAAGAGAGTTTCAATCAAGCCAAACAATCTATATTGAGCAGCATTGAAGCCGAGCGCATTAACAAAACCGATGTGTTCTTTACCTACCTAGGTGCCCTCGATCAAGGCATTGATTTCGATAACAGAAAAGCCATTTACAGCGCCATACAAACCATCCAATACAAAGACATCAAAGCTTTCCAAGAACAACATGTAAAAGGTCAGAAATGGCTCATCAGCGTAGTTGGTTCAAAAGAAAAAATTAAGATGGACGATTTGAAGAAATACGGTGAGTTACACATCCTAACTTTAGAAGAAATTTTCGGGTATTAATTCTATCCAAATGCAATTAACAAAAAAACATACCAATCGGTATGTTTTTTTGTTTTACGGTATTTTATATATGAAGGATTCAGAACCCCAAAGTCTTTCATTCCTATAATATCCCGAAGAGTATTTTAGAACTCCGAAGTGTTCACTTAGCAAGCAAATAAGAATTATTGCGTCTAGCAATTTTAAAACGCAAGGTTTTCTTTGCATTTAAGAACCCCGAAGGGGTTCAATTAGCAAGCGTTTCCAAATGATTGGGATTAGCAATTGGGTAAACCTAAGGGTTCTCTCTGCATTTTGGAACCCCGAAGGGGTTCAATCTGAATAGCTCCGAAGGAGCGTTCATCCCAAGCAAAGGGTTTGGCGGTTTTTTTGCTCTGCAAAAAAAGTGACAAACCCTCCATCTTCACCTCCACCATCCACCACCACCTTTTGCCTTTTCAAAAAAAATTACTATAATTGTTCAACTAAACTATCAAACATGACTGAAATCAAACAATGCCTCGACTGCGGTAAACCCATTAACGGGCGCAGTGACAAGAAATTCTGCGATGATGCCTGTCGCAATAATTACAACAACAAACAACATTCCGATGCCAATACCTTTGTAAAAAAGGTGAACAATGCCCTGCGCAAAAACCGACGCATACTCGAAAGCCTTATTCCTAAAGAAGGCAAGATTACGGTGAGCGAGAAAAAATTAAAAGAAGCTGGTTTTAATTTCGATTTTTATACAGGTATTTATGAAACAAAAACTGGCACCACCTATCGCCTGTGCTACGAATTTGGCTACATGCGCATCGAAGACAATCGCTTTATTTTAGTAAAACGCGAAGTTTAATAAGGATTCTTCAAGGCCGGATTGTTTAAGTAAGTGGTATCCGTTAAGGTCTTTAAAAATTCAACCAAATCGGCCTTCTGCTGAACGCTCAAACTTAATTGTTTGGCGTGCGAGGCAATATTAATATCAAGGTTTGGTGAGTTCAATTGAATATTATCCGAATAAAAATCGATTACTTCTTCGAGGGTTGTAAAACGACCGTCGTGCATGTAAGGCGATGTAACGGCCACGTTGCGCAGCGATGGGATTTTAAATTTGCCAATGTCTGTCGATAGCCCTGTGATATTGCCAAACCCTTTGTCGGTATGCACCAAGTCGAGCCCATTGTTCGACATCGAACCATTCAAACTGTTGATGCCAAAGAATGGAATATTGCTGTGGCAATGGAAACAATCGGCTCCACCAATTTGCGTTGGGCGCATAAATAAATTCAAGCCACGCAATGCCGATGCACTAATCACATTTAAAGTATCGGTGCGGCCCCATAATTTATCAATAGGGGCATTAAAAGAAATCATGGTAATCACAAATTGCTCAAGACCCTTGGCGATGTATTGAGGCTCTATTTCGTTGGTGTTAAAGGCCTTTTTAAATTGTGCTTGGTAGCGGGGAGTTTTTGAAAGCTTTTGAACCAAGGTATACAAGTTCATGTTCATTTCATCATGCGCTTGTATGGGCATCAACACTTGTTCTCTTAGCGTTTTAGCGCGACCATCCCAAAAGAACAATTTATTCCACATGAGGTTGTGCAAGGGCATGGCTTGTCGATTGCCCAACTGCCCTGTTATGCCTTTGCTTACCCTGCGTTGATCGCTAAAGCCTTTGGTTTGGCGGTGGCAAGTGGCGCAACTCAGAGTGCTATCGCCTGAGACGATGGGGTCGTAAAACAGCATGCGGCCCAGCATGACACCTTCTTCCGTCAATACATTATCGGCAGGTAAATTAAAGGGTGGATACCAAGGCTGATGCTCTAAAGTATAAAGCTTTGCTTTTGGTTCATCGTCACCTGTAGGCGAAATGTATTGGTCCTTCTTACAGCTTTTAGCAACAAGCAGAAGAAGGAGAAGTCCTATAAATGAAATTTTTCTAATCATTTGAAACTTGTGAATTCTAAGACACCACCAATGTTTTGCATAAATTTATCCATCACCGGATCAGGATCGCCAGAGTGCGAAAAATCACCATCTGTTTTTAAGCTATAGTTAATCGTATTGCTAAAATATTTTTGTGCATCCACATTAAAAGTGAAGGTGCCATTTTTGATTAAAGTATAATTGGTAACAAAGCTATAACGACGTTTGTTTTTATCGAGCGCCACATGAAAAGAGTAGGCTTTATCGAATCCTTTGTTTTTGTAATAACCTTCTACCACGTTGAAAATATAACCGCCCGACCAGCCCCAGTGCATATCGTTTACCGAAGGATTCATGGGATGGCTAAGTGGCCATTGCTGTGGATTGGCATGGTTCACAACTGAATCGATGCCAACTAAAAAGCGAATGGATTTGTAATCGCCTTTTGGCACATTTTTAATGGTGAAACTATCTATTTTTTCCGTTAAACTCAAGAAGCCATAAGCATCTGGCACTGTAACAAATTCGCCAGTCGTTTTTTCAAGAATAAAACCCGACATCAAAAATTTAAGCTTGCTTACTGTGATTGTATCACCCGCAGTACTGATGAAAGGAGCTGATAAAAATGAATTAAATTTAAAAGTCAGTTCAACATTATCGCTTGGTGTTTCTTGCGGTGGGTCGATGGGTTTCTCATCGCAAGCCACTAACAACAATGTGCTAAGTGCCACCATTGCAAGGGTTTTAAATTTTAATTGGATGGCTAAATATTTTTTAAATTTCATATTGTAATGGGATTTAATAAATGATGAGTTGTTTGCTAATAGTAGTTGTTGGTGTATTAAATTGTATAACATACGAACCGCTTGCAAGGTTTTTAAAATCGAGCGGCAGGATAGTGCCTTTTAATTTTTTTTCGGAAAATGTTTCGCTGTAGATGGTTTTATAGGACGCATCGTAAACGGTATACCCAATCAAATCGGTGTTGTTAAGTGCTGCGTAAAAATTGCTCACACCAGGATTGGGGTATAAAATAAGTAAATCGTTGGTACTGTTTTTTGGGAAACTAATGGTGGCTTTGCCAAGTATCCATTCGTAAGGATCGAACACCAATTCTTTGACAATGAAGGGCAAATTGATTTCATAGGTTTCGATGGCTTTGTTAATGGGAATGCGCAAGAGGGTATCGCCATTGAAGCCTTTCAGTAAAATTGGCAAAGGCACGTTGTACAATTCAACCGAAGGGTGACTTTGAGATTGGATAATATCGATGATGACTTTGTGGCCCTTTTGGGTCCATTTGATATTGTGAATAGGATACCCTTCGCCCACTATGCAATCGTTAAAATAATCACTGAGATTCATGCCCGAACTTTGTTCCAAATAGAATTGCAAATTGTTTGATTTTGCAAAACCATAGGCCAGTTGGTTAGCTTTTAAATAATTTCTGATGCCTGCAAAAAAAGCTTGGTCGCCAATGAGCCAACGCAATTGGTGCAATACCATGGCGCCTTTTTGATAGGTGGTGCGGTATTCGAACAAAGCACCAGTATTCACAGTGTCTTGCGCTCGCACCGAGCCATTGGGTTGCGACAAGGCATCGCGTTTAAAATTGCGCAATTGGGTGTACCATTCGTCGCGCGGTTTTAAAAAATCGTAACACAAAATATTGCAATAGGTAGCAAAACTTTCGTTGAGCCATAAGTCGTGCCAAGTACCACAAGTAATTTTATCGCCAAACCATTGGTGCGCTAATTCGTGGGCTATAAGGTCGTACCCAAAATTACCAACAAAGCTCATGGTTTGGTGCTCCATGCCACCACCAACGGTGAATTGCGCATGGCCGTATTTTTCATTTTCGAAAGGGTAGGCCCCAAATAAACTATCAAACAATTGCATGACAGGAATGGTGGCTGGTGTTTTAGAGCGTGCATCGGCTGCGCTGTGCGGAAATACATAGTTGAGTATTTCTAAATTCTTACCACTTTTTAGTTTGGCAAAATCGGAATACACACTGTATTTAGAGGCAGAAAAAGCAACCAAATAATTCGCAATGGGATAGCGGTGTTTCCAATGGTAAGTGTGCACAGTATCTGCTTTGGTGATAGATTGTAAAAGGCCATTCGATGCCACTTTATAAGCGGTATCAACAGTTACACGCACATCAAGTGAATCAATTTTATCAATTAAATTATCGCGACAAGGCCACCAATAAGGCGCGCCATAAGGTTCGGAGAGGGTGGCGATGATAGGGCCTGAAGCAGTAACATTTCTTTCGTATGCGCGTGTGTTTTGAACTGGCGAACCTTGGTAGTAAATGTGCACACTGTCGAGGGTATTGCTCGCAATGGTTTGGTTAAAAGCAATGGTAATAATTTCATTCGGACTGTGCACGAAAATTAATTTCTCATTGCCGTGTTTAATGCTATCAACGGTCAATTCATTTCTTAAATCGAAGGTCAATTGATTAATTGGCGTGCTGGCTTGAAAATAAAAATTAACGTGGCCTTTGAGATAGGCGTTTTTCATGTTAGGATTCAAATACAAGCCTGCGTATACGATGTCGATGCCCTCGTTGCCACTGCGTTTGGCGCTGTATTGCTTCAACTTGTAATAATTGGCAATCTCGCTTTTTGCAAGGCACTCTAAATCAACCTGAGCGTTAAGAGAAAAAGATAGACCAATCAATAAAAACAAGGCGCTTAAACGTATCATAACAATATTATAACAAAGTTACAAAAAAATTGGTGGAATGTGAAGCTAAAAATGGATTTTTGCAGTCGAATGAACGCCTACCCAACCCTGAGACTCAATTCTGGTAAAGAAAAATCACTACAACGCTTTCACCCTTGGGTGTTTAGCGGTGCCTTGGCCAAAGATATTAAACACACGCCAGAAGGCAGTTTGGTGAATGTTGCCGACAATAAAGGCAACTATTTGGGAACAGGCTATGTGCAACATGGCAGTATAGCGGTAAGGATTCTTTCATTCGTTGAAACTGATATCAATCAGGACTTTTGGAACGCTGCCGTGCAAAGCAGTTGGGACATGCGTCAACGTTTAGGCTTTACCGATAATCCTTTAACGAATTGTTTCCGTTTAATGCATGGCGAAGGCGATTACATTCCAGGTTTGGTGATTGATTATTATGCAGGCACTTGTGTCATTCAATGTCACACCAGTGGTATTTACGCCCACCGCAATTTGATTGCACAAGCTTTGATTAATGTGTTAGGAAAACAACTAAAAGCCATCTACGACAAGAGTTTTGAGACCTTGCATGGGGCGGTGCCCGATGCTGCGAATGGTTTTTTATACGGAGCGCAAGAAGATAAAATGGTGCTCGAAAATGGGTACCAATTTAAAGTCGATTTTACCAATGGTCAGAAGACTGGTTTCTTCATCGATCAACGCGATAACCGACAATTGGTGGGGCAATATTCAAAAGGCAAAACCGTGTTAAATACATTTGCATACACAGGTGGTTTTTCTGTATATGCTTTAATGAACCAGGCTTTACAAGTCGATTCAGTAGATGTTTCGAAATCGGCCATCGAGTTGTTGAATGAGAACATGGCCACCAATGCGCCTACTGCGAACAATCACCAAGGCATAGCGGCAGATACTTTTAATTATTTTAAATCACTCGAACAACAATACGATATTGTGATTTTAGATCCACCCGCATTTGCAAAAAACAGAGGGGCCAAACACAATGCTTTGATGGGCTATAAACGCTTGAACATGGAAGGTTTGAAATATGTCAAAAAAGGAGGCTTATTGTTTACCTTTAGTTGCTCGCAAGTAG
>CANFUB010000123.1 GCA_947450015.1 Bacteroidota bacterium
AAACCTGGTTTTTGGGTATCACGGTTATCAAATTTGACAGAAATATTATTTGTTTCAAGTTTTTTCTTAATGTCTTTTGCAGCTGCCTCAACTTGTTCTTTCTCCGCATCGCTTCTGTAGATAGGAACGATAACGATTTGATGTGGTGCTAAATTTGGTGGTAAAACTAGTCCTTCATCATCGCTGTGCGCCATAATTAAAGCACCCATTAAGCGTGTAGAAACACCCCAACTGGTAGCCCAAACATATTCTAACTTACCTTCCTTGGTTTGGAATTTTACATCAAAAGCTTTAGCAAAATTTTGACCCAAAAAGTGTGAGGTTCCCATTTGTAAAGCTTTTCCATCCTGCATTAAACCTTCGATACAATAGGTTTCAACTGCTCCTGCAAAAGTTTCATTAGGTGTTTTAACACCGCGGACAACAGGAACACCTAAAAAAGTTTCAGCAAATTCAGCATAAATATCCAGCATTTGTTTGGTTTCAACCAATGCTTCTTCCGCGGTTGCGTGAGCTGTATGACCTTCCTGCCATAAAAATTCGGACGTGCGAAGAAATAAGCGAGTTCTCATTTCCCAACGCATTACATTGGCCCATTGATTTAATAATATTGGAAGATCTCTATAGCTTTGAATCCAGCTTTTATAAGTGTTCCATATAATTGCTTCACTGGTTGGACGAATGATTAGTTCTTCTTCTAATTTAGCATCTGGATCAACTATAATTTTTCTGTTTTCGTCAACTTTTAATCTATAGTGTGTAACAACTGCACATTCTTTTGCAAATCCTTCGGCATTTTTTTCTTCTTTTTCGAAAAAAGATTTTGGAATTAGTAAGGGGAAGTAGGCGTTTGAATGGCCTGTTTCCTTGAACATTTTGTCGAGTTGTTGTTGCATTTTTTCCCATATAGCATAGCCATACGGTTTAATAATCATACAACCTTTAACGGCCGCATGCTCTGCTAAATCAGCATCTTTTACTAAATTGTTATACCACTCACTATAATTTTCGCTTCTTTTTACTTTCTCAAATGCCATATTTTACTTTGGAATATTTTTTGTACCTTTACAAGTGCAAAGGTATTTACTTAATACCAATTGCACCTAAACAATAATTAAAATGAAAAAAATATTATTTTTTTCCGTTGTATTAGTATCCATAACTGCATGTGTAAATCAGCGACAAAGAACAAATATTGTTGGAAGAACAGATGAAGTATACTTTACACCATCTGATACTAGAAAAAAGGCTGTGGTAACTTACACCACTTCAGAAAACGCTTCAAGTAATAATACAAATAACAACAATCAAAGCGCAGCAGGCAATTACACAAGCTCTTATTCTAACCGTTTGTGTTTTTTTGGTTCAAGAAATAGATTTAGCTATAACAATTATCAACCGGTATTATTACCTTCTTTGATGTTTAATAATCACTCAGGATGGACTTATGGTGTGAGTTATGGTTATCCCCTTTTTGGGTATGGAAGAAGCTATTACAGCCCATTCTCACCCTACTATGGCTGCTATATGCCCTACAATGATCTATTCTTTACCTATGGTTGGGGTGGTGGCTGGATGACATCCTATTACCCTTCCTATATTTACAACCCTTACATGTTCAGTTACAATCCATATTTGGGGTATGGTTATTATGGCAATTATGGTAATTATAACCCTTACTTCAATTACAAAAACAATTCTAATACAAACTATAATTACGGTCGTAGAAGTTATAGTGCCTACCCTAACCCACAGACAACCAATAATCAAAACAACAACAATAATCAGAATAATAATTGGTGGAACCATAATACAAATTCCAACCCAAGCAACAATGGCAGCACTAATTCTGGTTCAGGAAAATGGTGGAATACGGGCTCTTCCTCTCCGGGAAGCGGCAGCACTGGTGGAGGAGGAAACTCGGGTGGTTCTGGCCGTTCAACGCCAGGTAATACTAGCGGGAGCACTAGAAGAAGATAATCCATAACGATGAAGTCATTTATTTTTTGCGCCACATTTTTTATAGGTTTTTCCTTGTTCTCTCAAAATGAAACCGATGCGATTAGGTATTCACAAGAAAATTTGGGCAGCACAGCACGTTCTTTTGCTGTAGGCGGGGCATTTGGTGCTGTAGGTGCCGACCCTAGTGCAGCGGCTATAAATCCCGCAGGATTGGCAAAATATAGAAGTAGTAAATTATATATCAGCACCGCTTTTTACAATGCAAAAAATAAGACTACTTTTTTAGGAAATACTTTGACGGATAATAAATTCAATTTTAATCTTCCAAATTTAAGTTTGATTATAAACATACCTGGCGAAGATTATACATCCAAAAATCCAAAAGGATTTGTCAATTTTATTGTAGGATTTAATGTTAATAGAAAGAATAATTTTCACAATAAAATTCTTTTTGATGGTATAAATAATGTTAACAGCATCACGCAGGATTGGGTTGAAAGGGCTAATTCGAATGGATTTACCCCCAATCAAATGTCGGCATACAGCATAGAGCATTTAGCCTATGTAACAAGTGCAATTGATCCTGATACACTATCCCCTACACCAAAGTATGTTTCAGCTTATGGCAATAGTCCAATACACGTTAATCAATCGGGAGTAGTGCAAAGTAAAGGCGCGTTAAATGACTATAATTTTTCTGTAGCAGCGAATTACAGACACATTATCCAAGGCGGTATATCAATTGGTTTTAAAAGTATTCGCTATATAGAATCGTATAGTTTTATTGAAAAAGACTTAAAAACAGGAACGGTAAAGGATATCAAAAGCCTAACGTTAGACAAAGATTTTTCAACCAAGGGTAGAGGATTAAATGCAAAAATTGGTGTTTTAGTTTCGCCAAGTGAATTCTTTAGATTTGGCTTTGCCTATCACTCACCAACCATTTATAATTTAACAGATTCTTACACGTATACCCTCAATGCTATATACGATTATGGTGCAAGGGATATCTTTAATTATGATAGAGTGAATACGGTTGCTACTACTTTGCCAACTATCTATCGATATAAGATCACCACACCATCGCGACAAGTATTTAGTGCGGCTATGTTAAATAAGGAAATTGGTTTTGTTTCTATTGATTTAGAATTTGTTAATTATGCTGGTGCTAGCCTTTGGGCAAAAGACGATAAATTTATTCCAGAAAACACAAATATCAATAGGAATTATAACAGTGTAATGAATTTAAGAATGGGTGCTGAATTGATTCAGAATGATTTTCGGTTCAGGGCTGGTTATGCGCGCTACCCTAGTCCTTATAAGAGCAATATGGTTAGCGATTTGAAGGCGATGGTTAACAATGTTTATACCTTAGGATTTGGCATTAAGACCGATTCCTACTCATTTGATATAGCCTATGTAAATTGCGGCAATAACACTGTATATCCCCCTTATGAATTGGACAACAAAAAACAGCCAATGGCAAATAATGTTGTGAGAACCTCAAATTTGATTTTAACTGCCGGGTTTAATATTGATTAGATTTAAATGGTAGTTGATTTCCAAATTCAAGCTAAATAAAAAAGGGCCATAAGGCCCCAATATTTTTAAAGTTTAAAGCAGAGAAGTAGGTTACTCGATTACAAGTTTAGAACTAGATACCCCATTTGCATCCAATACATTTACACAATATACACCACCTTTTAAGGAGGAGATATCAATTGGATTACCATTTTCAAAGCTTCCAGATAAAACGATTTCTCCTAGAAGATTTACGATGCTATATTCTCCAGAATTTGTTGATACTGAATTTATCACTAAAGACCCTTTGCTTGGGTTAGGAAACAATGAGAAATCTGCTTTTTTAAGGGTATTGATATTTAAACCGTAACCTTGGGCATTGATATAAATATCTGTATATTTTGATTGGTTAGATTTTTTAGCAAATCTTACTACCATTTGACCCATACCCTTATCACCTTTAGTATAAAAATGAAAAGATAATGTTCTCACAGCACTTGGATCGATAATGAATTCAGCGGTATTTGTAGTAGTGCTATAGCATGTAATGATATCGCATACGGCCGAGGTCCAATTAACGGTAGGAAGTGTATTTACATTTCTATACCACACAATGGTATCAGGTACACTGCCAGTATTTCTTATTTTTGTTTCTGCAACCAATTCAGCATAGCCATTTGGAGTAGAAGCTACGTATCCTGTTGCTAATAGCGTATCTTCATCGTAGATTACTTGGGCGTTAATGCTTGTAGTTATTGCAAAAACGCATAAAACAGTGAGGGTAATATTTTTTAACATAAGTACAAAGTTA
This sequence comes from Bacteroidota bacterium, assembly GCA_947450015.1. Taxonomy (GTDB): domain Bacteria; phylum Bacteroidota; class Bacteroidia; order NS11-12g; family UBA955; genus JABMMZ01. The sequence goes on from CANFUB010000123.1 coordinate 4,295, forward strand.
ACCAATAAAATGGAGAAAAAGCAAATTTATTGGCTTTAAAGCTTAATCTTAAAACTTATATCTAAACTTTTAACTGAGTGAGTTAGCATTCCCAAAGATATAAAATCAACACCTGACTTAGCGTAGGCTTCAATATTATCTAAAGTGATTCCACCAGAGGCTTCGGTTTCACATTGTTTATTAATTAAATTAACGGCTTCTTTCGTTGTTTCAGGTGTAAAATTATCTAGCATAATCCTCTGAAAGGGCAATTGGGTTAAAGCTTCCTTTACCTCTTCTAAAGTCCTTGTTTCAACCTCTATACCTATGTTTAGATTATGTTCAACTAAATATGATTTTGCTTTTTGAAGCGCTTTAATAATTCCGCCTGCAACATCTACATGGTTGTCTTTAAGCATAATCATATCATATAGACCAATTCTATGATTTTGTCCTCCACCAATTGTTACAGCCCATTTTTCGAGTATTCTTAAGTTTGGTGTAGTTTTTCTAGTATCCAATACTTTGGTAGGATAATCTTTTATTTTATCAGCAGCAATATGGGTAATGGTTGCAATACCACTTAACCGTTGCATGATATTCAATAACAGACGCTCACTCTTAAGTAAACCATGTGCATTTCCGGTGACTTCAAAGCCAATATCACCGTGCTTAACAACATCCCCATCATGCATTAATTCATTTATGCTGCAATCACTGTCATTTAGCTTAAGAATGGTATGCGCAATTTTTAAGCCTGCTGCAATTCCACTGTCTTTGAATATTAATTTTGCAGTCGCAATTCTGTCCTTTTCTATCGAAGAAAGTGAAGAATGGTCGCCCGATCCTATATCTTCAGACAATGCTCTTTTTATAATATCTACTACCTCGGGATGGTGGCTGATATCAGGGATGGTTTGCAACATAATTTAGGCTGCAAATTTAAGATAAGTTATGATTTAATTGATAAATAAACGAAAGTGCCCTAAAATGAAAATTATTGAATTTTGAATTCATTAATCACAAAGCCAGCGTTTCCAGTATTTGCTACTATGGTAACCCTAAAATTACCATTTTTTGTAACTAGGTCGAAAATCAACATTGCTGATTGACTACCATTGGTTTCGTGACTAAGCGTAGCTTTAGAAGGTGTATTGGTTTTAAAGAAATTATCAAGCACAATTTTCGCCTGATCTTTTGCATAAACATTAGAAGTAGAAGGCATAACTAGCTCTATACTTGAATTGAACATAGCAGCAAGTTCAGCAGTATTACCACTTTGCAAAGCAGTGGCAATTTTATCGCCATTGCCAGCATGGGCAAATGCGGTAAAAAAAGTTAAGATCGCAAGTGTAAATGATTTTAGCATAACATAAGTTTTACATAAATCGTGCCAATTGAAATTCTATTTTACTTCCCAAAAAGACTTTGTCATTAGTAATGCATTGAATGCTAATTTCTTATCTTCAATTTTTGCAGCGCTTATTTGCGCATTAATACCATCTTCAAGGGTTGGTTTTGTGTTATTACAATAGATAATTCCGAATGGACGAGGAAGTAAATTATTGTCAAAAAACTGTGTTAGAATAAAGGCTTTGGTTTTATCCTTTTCATCGTGTACCATACATTCATCTATAGAATATTGTTCGAGATCAATAACTTCAGGTTGAAGGCCATTTAATTTAATACCCTTTTTACCACTATCAAAAGTTAATGGCTTTCCGTGCTCAAGGTAAATCCCATTAATTAGTTTTAAGTCTTTATCAGTGAAAACATCAAAAGCATGGTCATTAAAAACATTACAATTTTGGTAAATTTCAACCATCGAAGTGCCTTTGTGGGCATATGCACGCTTATAAACTTCTTGCTGATGTTTGGCGTCTTTATCTATGGTTCTAGCAATAAATGTAGCATTTGCACCAAGGCACAATGCCAATGGATTAAAGGGTAAATCAACACTTCCAAAAGGTGTTGACTTTGTTATTTTTCCATACTCACTTGTAGGCGAATATTGTCCTTTTGTCAAACCGTAGATTTGGTTATTGAAAAGTAAAATATTTAAATCAGGATTTCTTCTAAGTGTATGAATAAGATGATTGCCACCTATGCTTAATGCATCGCCATCGCCAGTAATCACCCATACACTAAGTTCGGGTCTTGTAATTTTAAGACCTGTGGCAACTGCAGTAGCTCTACCATGAATAGAATGCATTCCATAGGTATTCATATAATAGGGAAAGCGCGAAGAGCATCCTATGCCTGAAACAAATACAAATTCATGTTTTGGCTGTCCTAAATCAGGTAATATTTTTTTTACACTGTTAAGAATTGCATAATCACCACAACCAGGACACCATCTCACTTCTTGATTGGTTTCAAGATCTTTAGACGTAAATATATCAATTGAATCTAAATTATGCATGGTTAAGTTGTTTTAAAATTGCTTCTTTAATTTCTTTTACCATAAAAGGTTGTCCTTGTATTTTGTTGATTCCAATAGCATCCTTTAAATACTTATCACGTATGAGTCGAATCAATTGGCCATTGTTTAATTCTGCGACCATAACTTTATTAAATGGTTTGACCAAATCGCCAAGATTTAAGGGCAATGGGTTAATGTATTTTAAATGAATTTGAGCAACAGAATAACCTTCTGAATTTAATTCATTAACAGCTGCACTAATCGATCCAAAAGTACTACCCCATCCAATGATCAGTAGATCTGATTCCTCGCTTCCGTTTTCAAATTTTTGAAGTGGTAAAACTTCTGCAACACGTTCAACTTTTTCGGCTCTCAATTTAACCATCAATTCGTGGTTTGCTGGGTCATAACTAATATTCCCAGTAATGTTCTCTTTTTCTAAGCCACCAATTCTATGTTCGAAATTTTTGGTACCTGGAACGGCTATATTTCTCGATAAATTAGGATTTCTTAGATAAGGTTGATATTGGTTTAAACCATCGCTTTTGGTAATGAAATTTGACTTAATTACTGGAAGGTGTTCAATGGTTTTTATTTTCCAAGGTTCAGCACCATTTGCAATAAAGCCATCGCTTAAAATCATTACAGGAACGGTGTGTTCAAGTGATATTTTGATTGC
>CANFUB010000124.1 GCA_947450015.1 Bacteroidota bacterium
CAACCATTTCGAAGCAACCTCGCATACTGCCTACTGCTTACATGGTATTTTGTTTTAGGAATGAATATATTTGTACAGAATATGAAATTATTGACAAAGCAAATAATGATTGGATTTATTTTATTGGGTTGTATAAATTTACCAGCGCAGGTGGTCCTCAATAATAGTGTGAATCCTGTTGTTGGGAGCAGAACTTTATTTATCAATATCGACTCTTCTTTTTATCAGCCAGGGGTTTCCGGTAAAAATGGTTTGTGGGATTTTAGCAATGCGATAAGGCGCGATAGCACTTACCTCTATTATGTAGATGCAAAACAAACACCTTACCATTCGTATTTTAATTTTGCAAATGTGGCCATGACTATCGATTATCAGAATTATGATTATTTTAAGTTTGATAAAAGTGGCTATTTTGCCTTTGGAAGCATGGGGTATGAAGCAAGCGAAGGGAACCCTAAATACAGTCACCTTTTACATGAAGAACCCATGTTGCAGTTTCCTTTGCAATTTGGCGATAGCTTTACCTCGGAGAATATGCGCATTGCGGAATACCTTGGTCCTTATACCAATTATCAATCGATCCATACAAGTGTTAAAGCCGATGCTTTTGGTACTTTGATTTTAGGAAGAGATACCTTTTACAATACCATTCGTATCAATGAAAAAACAATTTACAATGATTCATTTGACAATGGACAGCGCTTCATTTTGTCGAAACAATTGCAGAACAAATACCAGTGGTTCACCAATGGCATCACTGCACCGTTGTTGACACTCGATCAGACCATTCGTGTTTACAAAGGCGATAGTACCATCTTTGTTGACAATAGCATGGTGGGTGTAGAGCAATCAGCTGAGTTTAAAAATCCGTTTTCAGACTATTTGGTATTTAATCAAGCGACAAATCAGTATGAACTGCACATAGAGGTTCCAAATGATCAGAAACTAACTGTGAGTATCCACTGCCAAGGCTGCTTAAAAGACAAAAAACCAAGCAAAGGATATACTAAAACAGCTAAAAATAAACATGTTTTTGAAGTTCGAAAAGGACCAAATGTTCTCTCACTCGCGGCAACTGATGTAAAAAAAGACTTTATGCTTGGAGAACCCATAGAATTTATCATCGAAGGCGATTCCATTTTCAAAGTATTGTATTTATTAATCCCTTAATCAATCCATCTTTTAATACTGAAGATACAAAAAAATATTTTTATTCAAAACGCATGGCTTCAATTCTTTGAGTCCTTTGTGTTGTATTCTCTTTGTGCACTCTGTGGTTAAATAGAAGCATTGTATTATGTCTCTACATTCTTTTTTTACCACAAAGGACTCCAAGCTAGAACCCACAAAGGACACAAAGGGATTTATACGAGTTATAAAAACCGACCGATTGGTATGTTTTTATTTTAGATTGTTTTTTATTGCCAACTGCCAATCGCCAACTGCCAACTAAAAGTTCCATCGAAGCAACAAACCATCACCCATGCACAACCATTTCGAAGCAACCTCGCTCACTGCTTACTGCCTTCTGCTTACTGCCTACAGTAGTTTCACCGAAGCAACAAACCCTCACCCATGCACAACCATTCCGAAGCAACCTCGCTTACTGCTTACTGCCAAATGCCTACTGCTTTAGTTTGATGTAACTCGTTCTAAGATAATTTGCTTCAGTGGTGTCAAAAATATTTTGCTTAACTAAAATTTCATCGTTCCTAATCCACTTCATACTTTCTGGTCCCCAGTCAGTAAGTTCTTTTGTACCAGTTAAACGCAAACTGTCTTTTTCAACAGTATAAAGTTCGAATCCGTTGAAAGTAAAACCCGCCAATAAATCTTCATTGTAGGTCATGATATTTTTCAAGTCGGGTGATACAACGGGTGGACCACAGGTGTAAATTATTTTTCCTGTTGTTGGATTGATGATTAAATAATTATACCATTCCCAAAAGCCCGCATACACCACATAATAGTCGAGGTCGTCTAAATAATAGCGATAACTATAGACCGCAAAAGAGTCATCAAATTCTGCAAAGTTGTTAATCAATTGCACATAGGTGCCATCTGTTTTTTTGAGAAACAAGGTATCACCATTTCTATGCACCATGTTGGCATCTAGTTTTATATTTCTTTTTTCAGAAGTGTCCTCCGCATCAGTATGAATTGCTAAATACGCTTTCTCAGAAATGGTTTCCATCTCATATATTTTGCCTCCAATCATCAGGGTATCCGATGTCACAATTGTTTTTGTTTTTGGAGCTTCTTGACAACCCAATGCAAAGAGTAGGAGCGTACCAATAAAAATAATTTTTATCATTTCTTTAAACTAACTTTTCAAATGTACAATTGCGTTAGGAGATATCATTTATAATAGCTGATATAATTTGAGTTAAAGTTCAATTAAAAGTAAGATAGAAAGAGCGAAGTCTTTCGCGATGCCTTAAATCTAATTTTTTGGAAAAACTTTAGCCTCTAAGGCCTGAAATTAAAATCCATGTTGAACCCATTTAGGGTTCTAAAGCCGTATTCTTTGTTAACCACCGATTGCATCGGTGGCTAATTGTGTTCAACTCCTTCAGAGTTAAACTAGCCTTCATTTCGTAAAACGGACCGTTTGGTATGTTTTTATTTTAATATTATTAATGATGCTAATTTTAATTTATCAGCATTAATGCCACTGCGTGGTTTTAAATTTTTAGATTAGTTTTTCCATTCGCCAACTGCTTACGTATATGGCCAACTGCTTACTCAAGGTTCCATCGAAGCAACAAACCATTACCCACGCACAACTATTTCGATGCAACACTGCTTACTGCTTACTGCTTACTGCCGACTGCCGACTGCTTACTGCCTACTGTAGTTCCACCGAAGCAACAAACCATCACCCCTGCACAACCATTCCGAAGCAACTTAGCTTACTGCATACTGCTTACCGCCTTCTGCCTACTGATAATTTTCACTTTGATTTTCTTTTTCTCATTATGAGAAAAAAAGGCGCCATTTTGGCAATCAACATCTGGTGTTAATATCGTAAAGTATTGATTTTAAATACTTAAATTTTATGTGATGGTATTCGCCTCTTATGGCACAATTGATGAAATAATCTGCTTAATAAAATAATTTCAATCTATGAACAGTCAAGCAAGAATTCAGGACAACCACTACATTAAACCAACTGTCATTATTGTACAAGCATTGATTGTTTTGTCAATGGTTTGTATTGCATTCTTCATGGGTTAATAACATACAGCCTCCATTGAATTAAGATTTTTGGTTTTTAGTTTAAGTTTTAAAACGGGACATTTTAGGAGAGTGTTCCGTTTTTATTTTATGAGGGTAAAGGCACCTCTGTAAATTTTTAATCGCCCATTCGCATCTACCAATTTTAAAACATACACATAAACACCATCCATGCATGGGGTGTTTTGATAGGTACCATCCCAAGCTTTGTTGGCAGCATCTGATTCAAAAACTTTTTCTCCCCAACGGTTAAAGATACTGAAGTCGTAAGATTGATAGGCGATCACCCCAGCAGGTGCAAAGGTCTCATTCAAGCCATTGTCGTTAGGGGTAAAGGCGGTAGGGAAGAACACACGCAATGGGCCATAGGCTGCTATTATTTGTTGAACGGTATCGGCACAACCATTGTTGTCTTTCACGATTAATTGCACTGGGATGGTAGCGGTATCGATGATAGAAATACTGGTGTCTATTCGTGCTATACCAAATTTACCAAAGTTCCATCTTGAATTTAAACCACTCGGTGAACTGTTGTTTTTAAATTGAAATAAGTGGTCATCCTTGTCGCCTTCCGCCACTGCGTAACTAAATTTCGCAATTGGCAAAGCAAATACTATAACATGGTTGCTAAATACATTGGCACTTGTACAACCCTTGTCGCTAGTGGCTTTCAAGCCGATGTTGTAAATGCCTGCAGTTGTATAATTGTGCACTGGATCAATCGCATTCGAAGTATTCAGGTCGCCAAAGTCCCAGTCGTAAGCCACTATACTGCCACTGTTAATACTGCTTTTGTTTTTGAAAAAAGAAGGGTTATTCAAACATACAGCATTCACCAAATCAATGTCGACGATAGGGTTGGGGTTGATTGTAATCGACTGTGCAAGCGTATCTACGCAGGTACTGTCTGAACGGATGGCCAATTGAATTTGAAAGGTGCCAGCTGCATTGTATGTTTTAGTTACTGGATTCAATCCTGTAAAGTTTGTATTGTCGCCCAACGACCATTGATGCGTACTGATGCTGCCAGATGAAATGCTAGAGGTATTTGTAAAATCAAATGCATGCCCATCGAAACATTGCACCGCTGCGTTAATTGTAAAATTGGCTTTTGGTTTTGGATTCACTACAACGTATTTTGTCGTCAGACCTGGACAACCTTCTGTTGTTTTTAAAATTAAATCTATGGGTGTTTTGCCCAAAGGTAAATTGTTTAAATTCACATTCGCTTTATTCAAATAGGTATTGCCATTGATGGTCCATTGCAATTCAATAATGCTGTCGTTGCCCACTTTTGGTACATAGGTAAATTGGAAGTTCTGTAAATTTTCGCATTGCGAAGTGTTGTTGATTCTGAAATCGGAGATGGGGCCATTTTGTACCAACACTGTTTTTGCAACACTGTCTTTGCAACCTCTTGCATCCATTACCATGTGCGTAATGGTAAATGTTTGGGCGCTTGCATAGACTTTATTGGCAGGGCTTCTTCCGGTGTCTTTGGTGTTGTCGCCAAAGCGCCAATTTAGTAAACTAAGTTGACTACTATCGGTACTGGCTGTTGACTTAAATTGAAACTGATTGCTCACCAAACATTGTATCGAATCGTTGATTGTAAAGTTAGCTGTGGGCGGATTGTAAACAACCACTGTTTTATATGTGCTGTCCGAACAGCCTTGTGGCGAAGTGGTTTTTAAACTCACTTCATAATACCCTTTTTTGTTGTAAATATGTTGCGGAGCCGAGGCGCTTGCTGTACCTAAGTCACCAAACTGCCACTGGTATTTTAGAGGGCGATAGTCGCTACTGCTACTGTCAAAAAATTGTGTGGCACTGCCTTTACAAAAAGGGACTTTGAAACTGAATTGTGTTTTAGGATGCGTGTAGATGGTTAAATCTTTTCTGAAAGTATCAATGCATTTATTAGCATACGAATAAATTAAATCGATGTAGTACTTGCCTGGATCAACATAGCTGCGCGCTGCCTTCGGATTGCTATTGCTCAATACATAACCTTCGCTGAAATACCATTTAAAACGGGGCGTTTCGAGCGAGTCGACCACACTGGTATTCTTAAGTGTAATACTGTTGCTGTTAAGGCAAGAGTCTATAATGTTCAAGGTAAAATTAGGATGCGGTGCTGGTTTAATGTACACCACATCGATGGTATCGCTGCGACAGCCGTATTTGGTATACACAGAGAGAAACACAGGAATGGCATCAGCCGTTTTAAATTTATAATACTGTACAGAATCCGAACTCACCACCACTTTTTCTGTAAAGTCCCACACCACTTTGGCAATGCTATCCGAGCTTGTTGATAGGTTGGTAAATTTAATACCCTTCTTATCGTTTTGACACATGGTGTAACGATCGGCTTTAAACAAGGCTTTGGGTAAAATATGATGCTCCACATTAAAAGTATCAGAATAATAACAGCCATTATTATCTGTTATATGAAGACTATAGGTTCCAGGTTTGTTAATAAATCTACTGAATGTTGTTTCACCATTGTTCCATTCATAAGTATATTCATCATCAAAATTATAAGGTGTCTTCAAATATAGTAGTCTCCCACAAATCAAAGTATCATCACCTAATATTTTGTCATAACTTGGTTGATGAATGGTCACCTTTCGAATCACTGTATCATATTTTAATGTCCGTATTTGTTGAGCAATCATTCTAACATCATAAGTACCCACCGTATCGAATTTGTGCTTTACTATATTACCATAAGCTGCCGCGCCATTGTCTCCAAAATCCCAAGTCAGGTTTTTAAAGCTATCGTTTTTATAGGCCTTAAAAATAATGGAATCATAAACACACAAGGAATTTGCCATGTTAAAGAAATTACCATCGAAGGAGTTTAATTTGCATAGGTTAAGTGGTGCAATGGTAGGATCGATTTTCACGAAGTAATCTCGAGCAGAATCCTTAAGGTTCATGTATATAGAACCTCCATTGCTCCTGCCAGCCGCCCATAATGTGCCATCATCCTTCATCAAGTATGAGAAGGTTTCGCCAGCCATAATTTCAGAAACATCGGTTGAAATCAATGTTGGTGTTACACTTGAAGGACCTGGGCCAATTCCCATGTTTCCCCAGTTATTTAAACCCCATACATAACAATTATGGTCCTCATCAATGGCCATAAAATGGTAGCCATCGGCAGAGCCAGAAATAGCTACAATTTTTTTTAAGCCATTAATTTTAGCTGGATAAAATTGAAGACCTCCACTGCCATTGCCACAGCAACTGCCATATCCCCATGCATATACATCGCCCAAACTGTCGAGTGCAATAGTGGCCAATGATGTCGATTTGATATCAATAATGCCTTTTAATCCTGGCACCGCTTTCGCAACTTTTGAAATTGCAGAGGCATTGTTTGTGTTGCCTAAACAACCATTTCCATTATCACCTGTGGTCATGATTGTCTTATCAGACAATAAAATGGTAATATTATACATTGATACAGCGACTCTCACAGCCTTATTCACATTCTTCATTTTGACTGGTTTACTTCTGACTCCGTGTATACTATCATTCCCAAAGGCGCCATAATAATTGTAACCTACGGTCCATACCGTGCCATCGTATTTTACAAACGAAACCATAGTCATACCAGCATCTAAAAATTTAACGCTATCCAATATTTTTGTTGGAGTTGAACTTAACGGATTGCCCCATACCCATCCTGTACTATCTCTTTTGATAGCACCCATGTTATAGCCCGTAGAATAAAATTTAACATTGGTCATGCCAACTGCTTTCACGGGGCTAGTCGTACTATTGTGTGTGCCATCGCCTAACTGGCCACTGTGATTGGCTCCCCAACCATATAGTTGATGTGAATCACCACAAACAGTATAGGCAGAATAGGAGCCTACTGTATAATTCTGAGGCTTATACCACAAGCGCCCACCAAAGCCATCGCCCACCATACTGTTCTGAGCAGTAGCGGTCAATGAAAAAATTATAAATATGAAAAATCCATAATACTTTATTGTTTGGCTATTCAAGCCCTTAAGCGTTATGAAAGAATAGAATTTCATGCCTTTGCGCGAGGATGATGAACAAATATAGGCATTTAATAAATATAAGCCATTGATTGG
>CANFUB010000125.1 GCA_947450015.1 Bacteroidota bacterium
GCCATATCACCTATTGTGTAAAGCCATCTCTCCAATCTTTGCTATCTTTTAACAAATTAACGGTCACAAATAAATCCTCGCCATTAATGGCTATCATTGGATAATCGGTCCAAAATTTACCCCCAAAAGGATTGCCATTGAGTTTGTAAATATTCCAACCATCGAGTGGCAAATTGGTTTTACTAAAGGCAATAATTATTCTGGTGTCGTTACTACCATCGCCTTCTAAATAAACCACAATAAAGCGATTTGAAACAGGATCAAAAACAACTTTAGGATCGTAGCTTCTGTTCAAAGGCGCAATGCCACTGCCAGGTTTTGTATTTTTAGGATCCAAAGGCAAATATTCTAAAAACCAATTCTTTTTTAGTACGCCAGTATTCGCATTGTAAACACCTATCAAAGAATTCAAAACACTCACCACAAAACTATCATTGTTAATGGCCATGTTATTATCGTTTGGTGTTGCTTCGTTCAATGCACCAATAAAACCACCCACAACCATTGGCGGCAAGGCCGAACGCTTAATGGTATTGTTGGGATAATGGTTGTTCTCTAAACGCTGTCTTTCCTTATTCACAAAGGCTTTTACATTGGCATCTATGCCTTCAGGTTCGGGTAATTCTTTGGCAATGGTGTAAATACCAGTTTGAACATTTTTAATACTATCTGGATGAAAGGTATTGTTAAGGCCCACCTTACCTACGGTTAATTGCACTTGGTTTTGCGCCCATAATTGATTTGTAAAAACAAAAAACAAAGCGATTGAAACAATTCTCATTCTACAAAATTAACTGATTTAAATTGAAATTTTATATGCCCTTTGAACATTAGACACAAAGGCAAAAACAACTATAGAGGCGCTACCAAACGCGCTGACAAACGCTCTAAATAATTTAACTTCAACAATTCGCTCTTGGCCTCCGTCCAATTTTCTTCCTTCACCAAAGCAATTAAATGTGTCATTAAATTTTCTAGGCCTGCATTCAATTCAAGTTCAATTGCCGCTTTTAAAGTTGAATTGTTTTCGGCAAACGAGAATTCGTCAATTTGTTCATTCAATTCTAACATTTCCATTAAAAAATCTTGTGGCAATTTTTGAGGGCCCTCTGCCTCCGAACTATTTATTTGTATTAAATATTTTAGACGTTCAGTCGGTGAATTTAAGGCTTTAAAGGCTTTGTTATTATAGGCCGTTACTTCTATCGCCTTGCCTTGTAAAGCATGGTCATCTTCAAAATAATCGGGATGAAATGCTCTGCTTTTTTCTAAAAATAAACGCCTCAACTCAGCCGTATCCAAATCGAAACTAGGCAGCAATCCATAAAAACGAAAGTAATTATCGGTCGATGGCCAGTTTACCGACTGCATTATTTAAAAATAATTTTATAAATATCGTTGCCAAATACAAACACCATTAAGGCCAATAGAATAACCATACCAATGGTTTGCATTATCTGCATAAACTTATCGCTTAAAGGGCGTTTAATAATCATTTCAACAATTAAAAACACCACATGTCCACCATCTAATGCAGGAATAGGCAATAAATTCATAAAGGCCAATATCAAAGATAAAATACCTGTCAACAACCAAAAACGTTCCCATATCCATTGCGGTCCAAACATTTGTGCAATGCCTATCGGTCCTTGCATTGACTTGCGTGGATCAATTTTACCAGTTACTAATTTTTTTAAGCCATGAATATTATCACCCAATGCCTCGAAAGATTTAGTGGTACCTACACCAATCGACTGACCAAAATTATAATTTAAAATATCATAGTCTTTTTCGTAAACATCTTTGGTCATAAATCCAAGTTTACCTTTTTTATCGACTTGAACAGATTTGATGATGGTATCGCCATTTCTCAACAATTTCAATTTAATAGGTTCTTCTTGGTAATTTACCATGCGGGTGGTAAACTGGTGGTAGAATGGGGTTGCAGTATCATTCAGTGCAATAATTTGATCGCCTTTCATCAATCCGGCATCTGCGGCACCCGATTTTGGCGTTGTAGAATCCACAAATATTGGAATGGCCAAATCAAACATCGCACCCTTTTTATCCGAAATTTTATCAATAATATCTGATGGCAATTTTACTTTTAATTCCGCGCCATTTCTATTCACATCGTAATAAGTACCTGAATTCATTAAAACCGAAGTTTTTTTAAGTTCTTCAAAATACTTTACTTTTTGACCATTCACACCAACAATATTGTCGCCATCTTTCAAGCCAAAGCTCTCGCCTACTTCCATTGCGTGAATACCATATCTCACTTTCTCAATTGGCAAACGTTGATCGCCATAATACCAAGTAGAAAAAATATAAATCAAAATCCCTAAAACAAAGTTAACAGTAACACCACCCAGCATCACGATTAAACGTTGCCAAGCTGGTTTGCTTCTAAACTCCCAAGGTTCAGGCTCTTTTTTCATGGCTTCTGTGTCCATGCTTTCATCTATCATCCCCGCTATTTTAACATAGCCACCCAATGGCAACCAACCAATACCATATTCGGTATCGCCTTTTTTAAATTTAAAAAGTTTAAAACCCCATGCATCAAAGAAAAGGTAAAATTTTTCAACCTTAATACCAAACATTCTTGCAGCTGCAAAATGTCCCAATTCATGTAAAGTTACCAATATAGCAAGTGCCAGTATTATCTGGCTGGTCATAATCAAAATATCCATTTATGTTTTTATAAGAAAATAGGTTGCAAAAGTAGGCATTTAAGCATAAATCATAAACACTTTTCGATAATCGCTTAAGATGTAAGCATCAGCAATGTTTTAGGCAGCTATTTTTTTTCTTTTTGGGCGCCTTTTCCTCGCCTTCCGGGTACGCTTCGCTCCCGTGCTGCATTGCATCGCAGCACCAGCCTTTCAGGCTGCCTTCAGTCTCGGGGCGCAAGCACACGCTAGCACATCTTACGAAAGTCTATAAACAAAAAAAAGGCTTTCGCCTTTTTTTTGTACACCGATTAAGTGTAATAAATTTAAGAGTAAATGTGAGGCTTACTGATTGGCCAAGAAACGGTCTTTGGCATCTTGGTATCGCGCCTTCAGTTTCTTTATTTCCTCGCGTTCGCTGTTGTTATTTTTAAGTTCCTCAAAAGTTTTTAAGCAATCTTCTGCGGTTTTCATATCATTTACAACAATGGCAGCTTCGATGGTGTTTACCAAAATAGCACGCAATACTTTTTCGTCAATTCTCGCTTTCTTATCTTCTGGATTAGCTTCTGCAATGGCTTTTTTCCAAATCTCAATCGCATCGATTAAGTCTTGGTTTACTGTACCATATTTATTGGCTGCATAACCAGAGATAGCAGAATTCTTCGCTTTTTCTAAATCGTCGTATTCTTCGCTTTTGTTTTTAACATAATTAACAACATGTTTAGTTTCAATTTGTGAAATACCATAGTTGCTATTGATGTACTCATTGATTTGGGTTAACAAATCACCAACAGTTTGTTTCTCAATGTTCAATAAATTAGGGTAAGTTGAACTTGTTAAAGTTACAAAGTCATTGCTATTTTCAAAAATACCATTGTATAAAAGTACACCATTGTATTCAAGCACTAATTCAGCAGCTCTTCTATATTGGGTTTCATAGTAGGTTTCTGTTCTATTTTGTGTTGACTTCGTATTGTTATCGTAGTAAGAAACGGTTTTAGTTTTTGCTAATGGATCCATTCTTTCGAATTCATAAAGGGTGATTTTACCTTTTAATGCATTGGTTTCGCCTTTGGTGTAACCATCTAAATGCAAGTAAGAGTTCGCTAACAATTTGGTATCATAAACAATCAATTTGGTTAAATCTGGTTCAACAAATCTTGGCTCTGCTACTTTATATTCCGCTTCTCTTGGCAATCTTAACACTGGCTTTTGATCTTTCAATGCCAAACGCTCTACTAAAGACATTTTTTCCCAAGCATCGTTTTCAATTTTAAAAGTGTTTTTAGCTTCTGCTACTGCTTCATTGTATCGTTTTTTAGCATCTTCTACTGCAGTAGGGTAATTCGCCAACTCATCATTGTACTTTTTTTGTGCAAATTCTCTTGCTGAGTTGTTGTTCTCAGGGTATGGACTTACAACAGTAAATGAATAGGATTTTAATTCTTTACCCAATGGTTTTAATGGCAAGCGGGTAACTTTGCCTGTGGCTGTTTCGTCTAACACTCTTTGACCGTAAACACTTGTCAAACATAACATTAGAGCCACCAAGTACATCTTTTTCATAAATAATATATTGCACAAAAGTAGTTCTTTTTTTTCCTTTTGATTTGAAATTAAAAGAATTATTTTAAAAATGACAATTCAGACCTTAGTTAAATAATTGAATTAAAACCCATTAACCCTAATGCAATTGTATATTAAAATAATCAGAAATCCCTGACAATACACTTTGCACAGCAAAAGCGGCCAAAATCAATCCCATAATTTTACTAATTACAATTATACCTGTTACCCCCACCTTTTCTTGGATTTTTGATGCCATTAATAATAGAATACACGTTGTAATTACTACGAGTATTACAATAAAAGTGGTTAAAAATTGTTCGCCAAATGAATAATGGTTGTTATCAGTTAACAATACCACTGCCATAATCGCACCAGGCGAAGCAATGGAAGGAATGGCGATAGGAAATACAGTGACGTGGTGGTAATCCTTAATAAGTTTTTTCTCCTCTTCTGTTTTGCCATCACCAAACACCATGGTAAGTGCAAATAAGAAAAGAATAACCCCACCCGAAATTTGAAATGCAGCAATGGTAATGTGCATGCCTTCCATTAACATCTGTCCGATGATGATAAAAAACAGCAGAATAAAGATTGCAATCAATGATGCTTTCACTGCAATTCTGCGCTTTTGTCTCACACTGAATTGCTTGGTTGCTTCTAAAAAAACTGGCACCGCTCCCAATGGATCGATAACCGCTACCATAAACAAAAAGGTTTTTATAAAAGTTAACATTTGGATACTAAGTAATGAGGCTAAAATTGACTGTTGCTGCAAAATTAGGTAAATAATAGCACTTCATTCGGCATGGTATCAACTTGTGCGTTAATAGTTCACATCAATTTAATAAAAACTTGCAAAAAAATTCAGACATTTGCAGCCCTATTTCAATATGAAAGTTTTACATTTTTACATCCTTTACCGTTTACCCATTATTGCCCTTTTAATAATAGGCGGTATTTTATCACATCTTTATGGCGACCCAATTTTGGCTTGGATTCTATATGTTTTAGCCTTTATCTCACTCCTATTATATTTTCTTATTGGCACCATGCGCATTGTGCAAGAGGCGGTTTCCGATGGCGATGTCGACCGTGCCATGCTGTACCTCAACAAAATTAAGTTCCCGCGTTTACTATTAAAATCTGTTCGTTCTGGTTACTATATGTTACAAAGTAATTTGAACATGGCATCCGATGATTTAACGAGTGCCGAAGCCAACATTCGCAAAAGTTTAAACACCAAATCTTCGTTAGATGGCGATATGAAAGGCACTTCTCTTATGCAATTGGGCTTTATTCAAATAAAGCAAAACAAAGGCAAAGAGGCCAAACAAACTTTGCTCGAAGCCGTTAAAATGGGCATTGCCGACAAAGAAAACTTAGCTGCCGTTTATCTTCAATTATGCAACATGGAATTGCAACGCGGTGCCAACAAAATGGGCAAAGAATATTTCAGAAAAGCAAAAGCGCTTAAGCCGAAGACCGAAGAAATTGTAAAGCAAATTCAAATGATGGATAAAAACATCTCTCGCTTACCTGGCTAATACTTATTACAATTAAAAATATTATTTAACAAAATGAAATTTGGAACCAAAGCCCTGCATGCAGGCATAGAACCCGATCCAACCACTGGTGCTATCATGACCCCTATTTTCCAAACCAGTACTTATGTTCAGGAATATCCAGGTGTGCACAAAGGCTATGCCTATGCCCGTGGTAAAAACCCTACACGTACTGCTTTAGAAAATAACATTGCGGCACTCGAAAATGGTCAACATGCCTTGTGTTTTAGCAGTGGCATGGGTGCTGTAGATGCAGTTATTAAATTACTAAAACCTGGCGATGAAGTCATCACAGGCGATGATATATATGGTGGTTCATACCGCATGTTCTCTAAAATTTATGAGCCCTTTGGTATTAAATTTCATTACATCAATTTGTACGATGCAGAGAATATAAAATCCTATATCAATGCCAATACCAAATTAATTTGGGCCGAAACACCAACCAATCCTACCCTTAAAATTGTTGATATAGCAGCGGTTTCGGCCATTGCCAAAGCCAATAACTTATTACTGGCCATCGACAATACGTTTGCATCGCCTTATTTACAGAACCCACTCGACATGGGTGCCGACATTGTAATGCACAGTGCAACGAAATATTTAGGCGGTCATAGCGATGTGGTGATGGGTGTATTGATAACAAACGAAAAAGCATTACACGAGCGTTTAGCATTTATATTAAATAGCTGTGGCGCCAATCCTGGCCCTATGGATTGTTTCCTTGTCATTCGTGGTATTAAGACTTTGCATTTGCGAATGAAAGCCCATTGTGAAAACGGAAAAGCCGTTGCGCATTATTTGAGAAATCATCCTAAAATTGGCAAGGTGTATTGGCCTGGTTTCGAAGATGCTGCTGGTCATGAAATAGCTAAAAAGCAAATGCGCGATTTCGGTGGTATGGTATCATTCACCTTGAAGGGAGATGATTTCGAAGCAGCCATGCGATTTGCAACCAATGTCCACATTTTTACTTTAGCCGAATCATTGGGTGGAGTCGAGAGTTTGGTAAACCATCCAGCTACAATGACCCATGCAAGTATTCCTAAGGAAGAGAGAGAAAAAGCAGGTGTTGTTGATGGATTATTAAGATTGAGTGTTGGGGTCGAAGATGTTGAGGATTTAATTGCCGATATAGAACAAGCCTTAGCCAAGGTTTAAGACTATTAGCGGGACGCTTATCAATGATAATAGACACTTGGAAATTTTTTCTTTAATCTAATGTCCGAATATCCCTTTCGAAAGGGAGTGAAAGCTTAGACCTTTTGATATACCTTAAAAACAAGTAGTAAAAATATCAACAAGCAGATTTATAATTAGTCAACTTAGTTGACTAAAAATGCACTAGGGTATATTTAAGAATTTATGCGTTTGCAAAGAGATTTGCCATTGTGGATGCTCTTTTACAAAATCAATAATCAAAGGCGTTA
>CANFUB010000126.1 GCA_947450015.1 Bacteroidota bacterium
AGAATTAAAAGCTGCTGTTGTTGCTGACCAAGCTGCTATCAAAGCTTTGCCACAAACTTTAGAGCAATTGCAAAAAGATTGGCAAGCGGCTAAAGACATGCAAGACAATGAGACCATGTCATCTATCACAAAAGAAATGGAAGAAATTAACAATGGTGACCGTATGGATGATTTAGAAGCGTCTATCAACAGAAAGACAAAACAAATTGAGCGCATTGAAGCCATTAAAAAAGACCCTAAAGTATTCGCTACCTATTTCACAAAAGCAGAAGAGGATGATGTTATCACCCAAGAATTACACTTAGTGAAAGATAAATTAGTAACCTTTAAATTCAGATCAAGAGATATTATTCACAGTGCTTGGTTGCCTCATTTCAGAGTTCAAATGAACGTTGTTCCAGGTATGCCAACCAAATTCACTTTCATTCCTACTAAAACCACCAAAGAAGCGAAAGCTGAGAATGGTGAGGAGTTTGATTACTATTTATATTGTAACAAAATTTGTGGAACCTCTCACTACAACATGAAAATGAAAGTAGTAATTGAAACACAAGAAGAAGTGGATGCTTGGTTAAAAACACAACAAATGGCTTTCAAAGCAATGCCAGCACCCGCTGCTACACCTGCTGTAGAAATTGTACCAGATTCAGCTACAAGCACTAAGGATACAACAGCAAAAAAACTAGCTTTAAAATAAATCAAAACCTATCATTAATTGTTAAAATAATAACGAACAGTATATATCCATAAAAATGAGTACAGAAACGTTAACCGCCACACACACACATCATGATGAGCACGCTCACCATGAGCACCACGAGCCATCATTTATTAGAAAGTACGTTTTCAGTACTGACCATAAAATGATTTCTAAACAATTCCTAATCACCGGTATTATTATGGGTTGTTTGGGTATGTTAATGTCATTGTTGTTTAGAATTCAATTGGCTTGGCCAGATGAGTCTTTCGGATTTCTTGAAACCTTATTAGGTAGATGGGCCAAAGATGGCAAAATCGATCCAAACTATTACATGGCATTGGTTACCATACACGGTACAATCATGGTATTCTATGTATTGACTGCTGGTTTGAGTGGTACTTTTAGTAATTTATTAATTCCATTGCAAGTAGGTGCAAGAGATATGGCTTCTCCATTTATGAACATGCTTTCATACTGGTTTTTCTTCTTATCTTCTGTTGTATTATTATCTTCATTTGCAGTTGAAACTGGCCCTGCCTCTTCAGGTTGGACAGTATATCCTCCTTTAAGTGCGCTTCAAAAAGCGATGCCTGGTTCTGGCTTAGGTACAACATTATGGTTAGTGGCTATCATCTTGTTTATCGTATCAGCCTTATTAGGTGGTATCAACTATATCGTAACTGTATTAAACATGCGTACCAAAGGTATGTCGATGAACAGATTGCCTTTAACTATTTGGGCTTTCTTATTAACTGCAGTATTAGGTTTGTTATCATTCCCAGTATTATTAGGTGCTGGTTTATTCTTAATTTTCGACAGAAGCTTTGGAACAAGTTTCTACTTAAGTGATATTTACTTAAATGGTATTGGTGCTCTAACCAACAGTGGTGGTAGTCCAATTATGTACCAACACTTATTCTGGTTCCTTGGTCACCCTGAAGTATACATTATCTTATTGCCTGCTTTGGGTATTACCTCTGAGGTAATTGCAACCAATGCTCGTAAACCAATCTTCGGTTACAGTGCAATGGTTATTTCATTGTTAAGTATCGCTGTTTTATCATTCATTGTTTGGGGTCACCATATGTTCATTACAGGTATGAATCCTTTCTTAGGAACGGTGTTCATGTATGTAACCTTGATTATTGCGGTGCCTTCGGCCGTTAAAACGTTCAACTATTTAGCCACCTTATGGAAAGGTAATATCAGATTCACGCCTGCAATGTTGTTTGCAATTGGTTTGGTTTCATTCTTTATTTCTGGTGGTTTAACAGGTATCTACTTAGGTAATGCTGCACTTGACGTTCAATTGCACGATAGTTATTTCGTAGTTGCCCACTTCCACTTGGTAATGGGTAGTGCTGCTATCTTCGGTATGTTCAGTGGTATTTACCATTGGTTCCCAAAAATGTTCGGTAGAATGATGAACAGTACTTTAGGTAGTCTTCACTTCTGGTTAACATTTGCATCTGCTTACATGGTATTCTTCCCAATGCACTTTATGGGATTAGCAGGTGTTCCTCGTCGTTACTACCAGTTCTCATTAATACCTGAATTTGGTATTTGGATGAACGTAAATATATTCATTACAGTAGCTGCTATTTTAGGTGGTGCTGCTCAAATCTTATTCTTATACAATTTCTTCAGAAGCATATTCAAAGGCAAACCTGCTACTCAAAATCCATGGGAATCAAATACCATCGAATGGAGTACTCCAGTGAAACATTTACACGGTAACTGGCCAGGTGCTATCCCTACTGTTTACAGAGGCCCTCATGAGTATAGCCGTCCTGACAGAGAATTAGATTATTTCCCTCAACACGAAGTTGGCAATGGTGAACCAGTTCACTATGAAGGTCCAGCTGAGGTTCAAAAAACCTATGCGACAGACAATAAAGAAAGTGCTTCTAAAGTATTTTTCTCTTCTTTCGCACATTTATTTATGTTGAGAAAAGCATAAATTTAGTAAAGGTTCTGTTGATGAAACAGTGCCATTAAACTAAAATTATAATGAACTTTAAAAATTTAAACCGAAGATTTGGCCTATTAACCATCTCTTCGGTTTTTTTATTATTAATCGCTGGTGGCGTTGTGCGCAGTACTGGTAGCGGCATGGGTTGTCCCGATTGGCCAAAATGTTTTGATGGCTATACACCACCTACCAATATTAACCAATTGCCTACCAACTACCGCGATGCCTATGTAGAAAAACGCGTAAAGAAAACCTTCAAGTTTGCTGGCTTAATGCGTAAACTAGGTTTTAATAAAGAGGCTGATATGTTGTTGAGTGATCCTGTGCTTTATATGCCAGAAGATTTTAATACCCGCAAGGCATGGACCGAATACATCAATCGCTTGATAGGTGTGCTTTCTGGCTTGTTCTCTTTGGGCTTTTTCATTACCTTGTTTAAAGCGCGCTTTCGCAGTAATAAAATTAAATTTTGGACAGGGATTATTGGTTTTATCTTGATGTTATTCAACGGTTGGTTGGGCAGCATTGTAGTGGCCACGAATCTGTTTCCTATTATTGTTACCATTCATTACTTATTGGCTTATGCGGCCTTGGCATTTTTCATGATCAGTGTGTTCGAAGCTGATGGCAACCAATCGCAAGAAGCCCTCTCGAAGTATAAATTATTTTATGTATTTCTAATTGTTTTCAGTCTAATACAAATTAGTTATGGCACCCAATTGCGACAACTCAGTGACTTTAATTTGAAAACAGGAAAATTATATACCAATGGTCAAGTGAACCTTGAAACTTTAGGTGATGTGTTTTCATGGCACCGTATATTTGCCATACTATTAATTCTTTTAAGTTTAATTCCTGCTATTCACCTAAGAAAAATATTAGATAAAAAATGGCGCAACATTGTATTTGCTATTCCTCTAACATTTAGTGTTCAATACCTTAGTGGGGTCTTGAATTTAAGATATAATTTTCCCTTAATTCCGCAGGTGTCACATATATTTTTTGCTGGCATTATTTTTGGCCTTTCGTTGTATATTTGCATCTCTAATTTTTCGTCTCCCAAAAATGCTTCAAACCTTGGATAATTCTACAGAACATATTGTTAAACCTGAGCCATTAAGTAAGGCCTATTTCAAGGATTATTTTCAACTCAGCAAGTTCCGATTAAGCACTACTGTTGTTGGCACTACATTGATTGCCTACTTTCTTGGCATTTACAAAATTGGCATCAGCGTTGACTGGATGTTGGTATTTGGCTTAACAGTTGGTGGCATGTTCGTTACTGCTGCAGCAAATGGCTTCAACCAAGTGTATGAAAAAGATGAAGATAAATTGATGACCCGCACACAAGACAGACCAGTTGCCAATGGCCGCATGTCTGTGAACGATGCCTTGGTATTTAGTTCAGTTTTAGGTGGCCTAGGCTTATTAATGTTGGCCTACTTCACCAATTCTGCTTGTGCATTGTTAGGTCTCATTTCAATTTTTACATACACGTTGTGTTATACCCCAATGAAAAAGAATACACCTTTGGCTGTATTTGTTGGTGCAATACCTGGTGCATTGCCCCCTGCCATTGGCTGGGTAGCAGTTACCGGTCATTTCGATATGATTGCTTGGCTTTTATTTGTGATACAATTCTTTTGGCAATTCCCGCATTTTTGGGCCATTGCTTGGATCTTAGAAGATGACTACAGAAAAGCTGGTTATACACTTTTACCAAATTATGCAGGCAGAACCAAACGAAATGCGCTTCAAACTGTTTGGTATTCTATGATACTTATCGTTATTAGCATGTATCCAATTGTGCTCGAGTTTACAAGTTTGTATTCTCTCTTTGTGATACTGCCAATTGGCGGTTACTTGCTATTTAGAGCCTTTATGCTTTATAAAAAAATGACCATAGAAAGTGCGCGTTCCTTAATGTTCGCGACTTTAATTTATATGCCCTCTGTTTTACTCAGTTATTTATTTAATTAAAAAATTATGTCCACCTCAACAGTCAATAATACTCCCAAAGAGTTCAGTCCGAAAACCTTTATTATCTGGCTCTTTATCGTCGCCAGTACCATGCTATTCCTAGCTTTCTGCAGTGCTTATTTTGTGCACCAAGGTGATGGTGTAAGAAACAATGCTTGGTTGAAATTCGATTTACCTTTTGAATTTTGGATAAGTGCAGGCATCGTCATTGTTTCGAGTATCTTCATGCAGATGGCTTATCGCGCGGCATTGCGAGATGATATTTATAAAGTTCCTTCTTTGTTAACCGTTACACTTATTTGTGGAATTGCTTTTTGTATTTCGCAATATTATGGTTGGTTGAACCTTATGGACCGAGGTTTATTCTTTTCTAACAAGGAACCTGCAGAAATTTCAGCTTCATTTGTCTATGTTATTAGTGCAGCCCACTTTGCACACATCATTGGTGGATTAGTGCTTTTAACCGTTGGTATCATTCGCGCTTCAAGATTACAAATCCATAAAAAAAACATGGTGTTTATAAATATTTGCAAAACATATTGGCATTTTTTAGGAATACTATGGATTTTGTTATTATTATTTCTTTATTTCGCATAATTATTATCAGCTAAAACAGTAATGTCTAATTCAGCAACAGTATCATCAAAAACATGGGCCGGTGGCCGTTCCCCATTCAATGTAAGTTACGGTAAATTGATGATGTGGGTTTTCTTATTATCAGATGCCTTCACATTTTCATCTTTACTTGTAGGTTACGGAGCAATTCGTTTCAGCTACTCAGGCTCTTCTACACCTTGGCCTGATCCATCTGCGATTTTTAACCACTTCCCATTTGCACACGGTTATTACTTGCCATTGTTATTCGTGAGTTTAATGACTTTTATTTTGATTTTCTCTTCAGTTACCATGGTATTAGCCGTTGAAGCTGGTCATAGAAAATCAAAAGCAGAAGTTTCAAAATATATGATTTACACCATCATTGGTGGTGCTGCTTTCTTAGGTTGTCAAGCTTGGGAGTGGACACAATTCATCCATGAAGGTGGTAGATTAGATACCAACAACTTTGGTATTACTGCCCAAGGGTATGAGCATTTGAAAGAAGCCGGTAAATTCGGCAATCACTTCGAATGGATGGCGGGCGATCGCCAACCTGGTCCAGTGCCATTTGCTTCCTTGTTCTTTATCGTAACTGGATTCCACGGCTTCCACGTACTAAGCGGAGTTGTTATCAATATCATCATTTGGTTAAACGTTATCTATGGCACTTACGAGCGCAGAGGTCATTACGAAATGGTTGAAAAAGTTGGTTTATACTGGCACTTTGTTGATCTAGTATGGGTATTCGTTTTCACATTCTATTATCTAATCTAATTTTTATTAAAAACACATTTATATCATGAGCAACGAACATCATCACGCAGCAGAAGGCGAATACATTCCAGAAACCTATATCCCTCATCCAGAAACACATGGTACCAAAACCTTGTGGCGCGTATTCTTCATTCTATTATTCATTACCGTAATCGACTTTGCTATCTACTTTATAGCACCTGCTGGTTTAAGCAGAAACATCGTCTTTATAGCATTAGGTTTAGTTAAAGCCGTATTAATCGTTGGTATTTTTATGCACTTAAACTACGAAGCAAAATTCCTTAGATGGATGATTGCCTTGCCTGCAGCTGTTTTCATTTCCTACCTTGCCTGGTTACTCCTTTTGGAAGGTAGTTTTGTTAGTACCTATTAAAAATCAATGAGTCAAGAAATTAAGAAACGCCCTAGCTTCAAAGTTATGGGCGTTTTGTTTTTAGTATTTGTATTACCTGTTTTATGGATAATGCTCAATAAAACTGGTGTACACTATTCAAAACCCCTCCCTATATTAGGAGAACGCGAATTAGCACCCAATGGCGATACCATTTATCACACCATTGCAGACTTTAGATTGGTGAATCAAAATGGCGACAGCGTAACACTCGATACCTACAAAGACAAAATCATTTTGGTGAGTTTCTTTTTTGCGAGTTGCGAAACGGTTTGTCCTAAAATGAATGAATTTATCAGTCAGCATATTTACAGAGAATTCGCCAAAGACAACAATATCCAATTTTTAAGCTTTACTGTAGACCCTGAACACGACAGTGCTGCAGTGCTTTTAAAATATGCGGAAAAATACGGTGCTAAATTTCCGAATTGGCAATTTATCACTGGTAACAGAAAACGCATCTACGATCTCGCTGCTACAAGCTTCCTTATCCCTGGGGCTCAAAGTGCACACCAAGGCATGTTTCACAGCAACCAAATGGTATTGATCGATAAAAATTTGAGAATAAGAGGCGCTTTCGAAACCGGCGGACAATTAGATAAAAGTGGCATCATCGATGCTGTTAGAAACCTTAAATTAGAATATAAGAAAAATGAAAACCATACAGAAAAACGATAAGCTCGCCAATATCATCATCCTTACACTTTCAGTAGTTGTGTTTGCATTAGTGGTGTTAATGCGCAAGGTTAAAATTGATTTAGGCTTCGGTTTCGATACCCACATTTTTCCTCAATTAAGTGCCT
>CANFUB010000127.1 GCA_947450015.1 Bacteroidota bacterium
GAATATTTTTATTCTATTCACAATAATATAATTCATAATTAAATATTATTTATCCATTTAATTAAATATAGAATTCGATATACAATATTTTATATACTTATAATTTCAATTTTGACTAATTCTCATTTTTATTTCTATTTTTACTAAACCCTAATATTTATCCTTTAAACGCTACATTAGCAAGGTGTTTATTCTGATAATGTTCATTATTTTCAACCAGAAATGAATTCATTTATGCGTAAATTTGATGCTGTTTATGTTGGACAACGAAATTTCTCCATTGGAGCGCGAAGAGCAGGAAAGAGTAGAGATACTGAAGCGTTACAAGGCATTGTTGCGCTCAATTCGCCATGAATTAACCCATGAGCAAAAAAAATTAATTCGATCTGCATTTGATTTAGCCCTGGATGCGCACAAGGACATGCGTAGAAAGACCGGAGAACCTTATATTTATCATCCTATTGCAGTTGCAAGAATTGCAGCCCAAGAAATTGGACTTGGCACTACCTCCATCGTTTGTGCCTTGATACACGATGTTGTAGAGGATAGCAATTACACAACCGAGGATATCAACCGAAGATTCGGACCTAAGATTGCCAAAATTGTGGCAGGCCTTACCAAAATCCAAGAAGTCTACGACCACACAGACAGTATGCAGGCGGAAAATTTCCGTAAAATGCTGCTTACACTTAGTGATGATGTGCGTGTTATTCTTGTAAAACTCTGCGATCGATTGCACAACATGCGTACGCTCGAAAGTATGAGTCGCAAAAACCAACTCAAGATTGCCAGCGAAACCTTGTTCCTTTACGCCCCATTGGCCCATCGTTTGGGTTTATATGCTATTAAATCGGAATTAGAGGACCTTTCTATAAAATACACCCAAAGAGAGGCTTTTAAAGAGATATCTGCCAATTTAAATGCCAAAAAAGCGGCCCGCGACCGATTCATTAAGAAATTCATAGAACCAATTAAGGAAAAATTAGACGAGGCCAACTTAAAATACGAGATTAAAGGTCGCCCCAAAAGCATTTACAGTATTCTCAAGAAAATGAATCACCAAGGCATTCCTTTCGATCAGGTCTATGATTTATTCGCGATTCGTATTATTACAGATTCTACGCCTGAAAAGGAAAAATCAGATTGTTGGACCGCTTATTCCATCATTACTGATATTTATAAACCCAATCCAGGGCGAACACGCGACTGGATTACCACACCCAAAAGCAATGGCTACGAAAGTTTGCACAGCACGGTGATGAGCAATGATGGTAAATGGGTAGAAGTTCAAATACGTTCGAAACGCATGGATGAAATAGCCGAAAAAGGTTATGCCGCCCATTGGAAATACAAAAACTCGAAAGATGGCATTGAAAGCGATCAAGGTACTGGCGTAGACAGTTGGCTATCTAGGATTAAAGATATTCTTGAGAACCCATCAGCAAATGCACTTGAATTCATGGATGACTTTAAATTACAACTTATCCATGAAGAAATTTTTGTATTTACCCCTGAAGGCGACTTAAAAAAGCTTCCACAAGGCGCATCTACACTCGATTTTGCATTTGAGATTCATACACAGGTTGGTAGCAAATGTATTGGCGCTAAAGTGAATAACAAATTGGTGCCTATTAGTCATAAGCTAAGCAATGGCGACCAAGTTGAAATATTAACTTCCGAGAAACAACATCCACGAGAAGAGTGGTTGCAATTCGTAGTGACAGGTAAAGCAATTGCACGAATAAGAAATTCTCTAAGAGAAGAAAAAAGAGAGGTTGCAGATACGGGTCGCGAAATGTTAAAAAAGAAATTCCACAAAGAAAAAGTGGAGTTCACAGAAGATAACATTGCCAAAGTTGTTGCGGCACTGAAGGTTCAAAGTGTTCTTGACCTATGTTACGCAGTTGCTAAGAACCTAATACCGCAAGAGAAATTAGCGATTCATGACATCGTTAACAAGAAAATCAGTGCTGAGCCAAAACCTAAAAAAGAACCAAGTGAAAAACCAATCTCCAAATCGAGCAAGGAGATTATTATTGGTGATGAAAACGACTTGCCTTATAGTTTTGCAAAATGCTGTAACCCAATACCTGGTGATGATATTTTTGGCTTTATAACCATTGGAGAAGGTGTCAAAGTGCACCGAACCAATTGCCCGAATGCGGTTTCTTTATTAAGTAATTATGGCTACAGGGTGATTAAAACAGAATGGAAAAACTCGCCAGTGAAAGCCGATAAGATGTTCTTGGCAGGTATCAAACTCATAGGTATTGATGATGTAGGTATTGTGAGCAGCCTTTCTGATATCATCAGTAAGAACATGGGAGTGAACATGAAATCGATTACCATCGAAAGTCATGATGGCACATTCGAAGGCACCATTGTTTTATTTATTCAAGATACTACGCATTTGGATACCCTTATTCAGAATATCAAACTGAAACATCAGAACATGGAGGTAAGCAGAATTGCGATTGCGAATTAATGCCCAATAATTACAGACTGATCTGGTATAGTTACTACTAAATCAACATCATCTTCGAGTTTACACTGACAAGCCAAGCGCGAATTGTACTTTGGATTGCGGGCACGGTCTACGAAATCCTCTTCTTTTTCGCTGATTTCTGTTAGGCTATCTGCTCCTTGTTCTATATAGATATGACAGGTGCTGCAGGCACACACAGCGCCACAATTGTGGTGCAATTCAACGTCGCTATCCATGGCAACATCAAGTATGATTTCGCCTTTAGAAATATCGACTGTAATGGGTTGTTTATCCTTTTCTTCGAACTTAAAAGTTATTTTGGGCATGGTTGGTTATTAATCTGTTAGGGCAATGGTGGTAACAGCAGTGGTTTTACTGCCATTGATGGTTGAAGTTTTTGTGAAAGTAATTCTTACTGGCCAGCCTTCGGCAATACTGTATTCAGCTTCGCATTTGTGTAGCAGTAGGGCTGTTGCTAATTCTGATTTTTGTGGCTTTGGAACTTGCATGGCCTCGCTTATATTAACCATTGTTTCATAAAGAATCCTTTGAAATTCCTTATCATTAGGCGTAATATTAGCCGTTAGTTTGCAGCGATCAGCTGTAGCATTAAGAGCAGTCATTTTAAATACAGCTACGGCAGGATAAGGTTCTCCCCCAAATGTATTCTCCATATAGTAATCATATGTATAGGCTTGATTTAATTTGTATTCAAAGCCATAGAAATAATGAATTAAAACCATTTCTTCGCTAATGCTTGTTCTTAGCAACGTTGGATTATTAAAAAGTGATTTCATTTTTTGAGCTACAACCCTTGTAACATCATTGTCTGGCCAATTCAATTTTTTAAACACATTGTTTAAGCCTTTGTTTGAAATTGCAATAATTTCATCAAGGTTCAGAATTGTATCAAAAACACCCAATTCATTGGTTCTATATTTAATGGTTACACCTTTAAAAAGTTCTGCATAAGCTATGGAAACTGAATCCTTAGGATTGCTAAAAATAAAATTTTTGTAGGTGTAATGGATGGTATAGTGCTTATCTGTAGAATCTTTTATTTCCCAAAGTGCATTCATTATTGAGGTCTCAACTACCGGCTTACCCTTTACAGTTTTAGTTTCTGTTTTCGTGTAAGTCACATTTTTGTGAGCACCTTTGAACCAATAGCCCACCATTGGAATTGTATTGCCCTTTTGAATAGTATTCTGTGAACACACAACATTAACATAAAGCAAAACTAAAACAGCGATAGAAAATTTCATTGAAGGGTGCAAAATTATTGCATAATCACTAGAATACCTATTAAGAAAAACAATGAATGAATAGATTTTAAAAAAGTTAAATTTCGAGCACATTTTAATTTAATTTCGCACCCGCCTTTGAACATTTACCAAACCAATATTAATACCATAGTAGCAACCCTTTTTGCAAAAGGCTTAAGGAGAGCCGTTATTTGTCCGGGTAGTAGAAATGCACCATTGGTTATGGCTTTTGCAAGGTTTGGTAAAATCAAATGTACCTCAGTGGCCGATGAACGTTCTGCTGCTTTCGTAGCCTTGGGTATGGCAAAGCAATTACAAGAACCCGTAGCAGTAGTCTGTACAAGTGGTAGTGCAGCACTCAATCTTTACCCAGCGATTTCAGAGGCATACTACATGCAGATTCCTTTAATTGCAATTACCGCTGATAGGCCAATTGAAATGTTAGACCGTTGGGATGGTCAAACCATCCATCAAAAGAATGTTTTCGAACCACATGTGCTTGCTTCCTTTCAAACACCAGAGGCAATTGATAAAGACCAAATTGAAATTATTAATAAACTCACAATTGATTTATACACTGTTTGTAATGGCCTCTTAAAGGGACCAGTTCACTTAAATGTGCCCTTAATGGAGCCCTTATACAGTGCCGCAAACCAAACTTTCAAATACCCTAATATTAGTATTATTGACACCCAATTGGAAGTTGACGAGGATTGGGAAATTGCAATTGATAAGGACCATTTTTTTAAGGATTATCCAAAGGTGATGGTATTGCATGGCACTAATGAGGGCGATGTAGGTTCAACTGAACTAAAAGCGCTATCTGAAAATCCATTTGTCGTAGTGATAAGTGATGTTGTTTCAAACAAACACCAATTTCAATCCATACAAAATTGGGAAGGCGTTTTTCTTAATACTAGCAAAGAAATTCAGCATGAATTGGTGCCCGATTTACTGATAACCACTGGCAAAATGGTTTTGAATAAAACCATCAAAACCCTTTTTAGAAAACATCCACCTAAAAGACATTGGCACATTGCTGAGAATGGTTATTGTGCTGATACTTTTTTTACCGAACCTGAAGTATTATCGCTTGCACCTAAGCAATTTTTTAAACAGTTTAATACATTCTTACCCGAAGAGCATTCAGAGTATCATCTATTATTTAAAAATTTAAGTCGCCAACAAATACAGATTGGTGACACTGTAATTGATCAAAATTACAATGAGTTTTTAATGGTCAAATTAATTTTAGATGGGCTGCCAGAGAATATTGTTTTGCATTTAGCCAACAGTATGTCTATCCGTTATGTGGCTTATTTGGGCAGCCATCTAAAGAACACCTGGGAAGTATACTCTAATAGGGGTGTAAGCGGTATTGATGGTTGCACAAGCACGGCTGTAGGCGCGGCAATGAGCGATTCTCGAACCCATGTTTTGATCACTGGTGATATTGCATTTTTCTACGACATTAATGCCCTTTGGCAAACCCAAATGCCAAGTAATATTAAATTAGTAATATTAAATAATTTTGGTGGTGGTATCTTCAAAAACATTGATGGTCCATCGGGGATTCCAGAACTCAATCCTTACATTGCTACACCGCATGTTATGGATGCCAAATTATTAGCTGAACATTTTAAACTAAGTTATAACAAAGTTGTTAATCTATCGGAATTAAGTCCGGCAATTGTAGCATGGCTAGCTTCCGACAAAGCTTCAATTCTAGAAATTCAAACAGATTCCAATATAAATTCAGATATCTTTACACAATACAAACAACAAATTTTATGAGCAAAAGAGAATGGCAAACCATCAAGAAATACGATGAAATACTTTTCGATTATTTTGAAGGCATTGCACGTATAACCATTAACCGTCCCCGTTATCACAACGCTTTTACACCGAAAACAAATACGGAGATGATAGATGCGATGGATTATGCAAAGGAGCATCCAGATATTTACACAATTATATTGACAGGAGCTGGTGATAAAGCTTTTTGCAGTGGTGGCGATCAAAACATTAAGACCATAGGCGGATATAAAGATGAACATGGCATTCCAAGATTAAATGTATTGGAGTTACAAAAGAGAATTCGTTCATGTCCAAAGCCAGTAATTGCCATGGTCAATGGATTTGCAATTGGTGGTGGCCATGTATTGCATGTGGTTTGCGACCTATCAATAGCCAGCGAAAATGCTGTGTTTGGTCAAACTGGACCAAAGGTTGGTAGTTTCGATGGTGGATTTGGAAGTAGTTATTTAGCGAGAATTGTTGGTCAGAAAAAAGCTAGAGAAATTTGGTTTTTATGCCGTCAATATTCTGCACAAGAAGCCTATGATATGGGTTTAGTCAATAAAGTGGTGCCATTAGAGAACCTTGAAGACGAGGTTGTTACTTGGTGTCATGAAATGATGCAGAAAAGTCCAATTGCACTTAGAATGATTAAATATGGCTTAAATGCAGAATTAGATGGACAAGCAGGTATTCAAGAATTAGCAGGAAGCGCTACCCTTTTATATTACTTTACTGATGAGGCACAAGAAGGCAAAAATGCATTTTTAGAAAAAAGGAAGCCTGACTTTAAAAAGTTTCCGAAATTTCCATAAGTTAAAAGGTAGAAGTATGAACTTGATATTTCAAGTTCATACACACTGACTCCCAAAAAGTATCTTTTAATCGAAAAATTTCGCAAAATAGTACAATGATTGCTCACATTAGCGGGTTAATTTGGGAGATGGACTAAACTAATCCCCATAATCTCCACATTTTCCCGTACCTTTGCACCTTCTATATGACAGTAACATTCCAAGACATGGGTTTAAGTCAACCTGTGTCCGATGCAATTAGAGATTTAGGCTACATCAATCCCACTCCAATCCAACAACAAGCCATTCCGGTTTTATTAAAAGGGACAAAAGATTTCGTAGGTTTAGCTCAGACAGGTACAGGTAAAACAGCAGCTTTCGGTTTACCATTATTATCACTAATTGACACATCAATTAAACAAGTACAGGGTTTAGTAATATGCCCGACGAGAGAGCTTTGTATGCAGATTGCCAAAGATTTTGTAGATTATGGCAAGTATATGAACGATTTTCATTCTGTAGCCGTATACGGTGGCAGTAGCATTGAAAATCAAATTAAACAAATTAAAAGAGGCGCACAGATTGTAGTGGCTACTCCTGGTAGATTAATTGATTTAATCGAAAGAAGAGCCCTTAAATTAGATGCCGTAACACATGTTGTGCTAGATGAAGCTGACGAAATGTTGAACATGGGCTTTAGAGAAGATATTGAAAATATCCTTTCTCATGCTACATCAAGACAGGCCGCTTGGTTATTTAGTGCTACCATGCCAAAAGAAGTAAGAAGAATTGCTGAAACCTTCATGCAGAATCCTGCAGAGGTTAAAGTAACTTCTGAAATCACTGCTAAAAACATTAAACACGTTTATTACCA
>CANFUB010000128.1 GCA_947450015.1 Bacteroidota bacterium
AAAGGTTAGATAGTTGTAATTTCAAAATTAAGTCCTAACTTGCAATGCGCTAATATAGAGGAACAAGAGATAATAAAAACAAGTTTAAAATGTCTGAAGTCAAAAATCCAAATACCAATTCAGCACTCGAATTTAATCCATTCGAGGGTCCGGAGATTTTTGATATTATACCAACCACCGAATCGCAACTTGAAATTTGGCTATCGTGTAAATTAGGCGGTAATGATGCTAATCGTGCTTTCAATGAATCACTGTCGCTCAGATTTGAAGGCTATTTCGACAGGATTGCATTCGAAAAGGCTTTGAATTCGCTTATCATCAGACATCAATCTTTAAGAGCTGCCTTCACAATAGATGGCAGTCAAATGATGATTTTCAAGGATTTGCCACTCATTTATTCATTCGAGGATTTGAGTCTTAGTAGCCTGAATCAGGTTCAAAAAGAAAATTTAATAAAGAAATATGCTAAAAATGAAGTTATGCATATTTTTGATTTGCTCTATGGCCCATTGTTCAAATTCAGTCTTATCAAATTTTCGGAAAAAGAGTATTTTTTTACCCTTACGGCACATCATATTATTTGTGATGGTTGGTCTATTGGGTTGTTAATACAGGATCTAGGGAAATTTTATTCTTCCTATGTTCAAAATACAATACCTGTTCTCTCAGAAGCAGATCAGTTCACTGAGTATGCAAGAGAACAATCAAAGTTCATCGCCAGTAATGAGTATGTAAGAAATGAGAATTTTTGGCTCGATCAATTCAAGAATAATATCCCAGTTCTTAATTTACCAACCGACCATCCACGACCAACACCAAGAACATATAAAAGCTCGCGAATTGATTTCAAATTGGATATGGTACTGGCTGAATCCTTGAAAAAAATTGGAATTAAAGAAGGTTGTAGTTTCGTCAATACAATTCTTGCTGCATTTGAATTATTTCTGCATTCGATAACAGGGCAGGAGGATATTATCATTGGATTACCTGCAGCGGGCCAACTTGTAACAGGTAAATATGGACTTGTAGGACATTGTGTAAACCTACTTCCAATTAGAAGTTATCCCAATCCACAATTGAACTTTTCTGAATATTTGAAGGTAAGGAAACTCGCCATTTTGGATTCATATGAACATCAGAAATTAACATTCAGTAGTTTGCTTAAAAAACTGAAGACCACAAGGAATGCCTCAAGGATTCCGCTTGTTCCGGTTGTCTTCAATATTGATATGGAGATAGAGAATGACACTTATTTCCATGGTTTGAAATTCAATATTTTTAGTAATCCAAGAGAATTTGAGAATTTTGAATTATTCCTAAATCTATGGACAACCAAATCATCCATTCAACTTGAATGGTCTTACAACACACAACTGTTTAGAATAGAAACGGTAGAAGAAATGATGAGAAATTTCGAGTCACTGCTTCAAAATATTGTTTCAAATCCATTGCAAAAGATTGAAAATCTGGTTAAATTATCGCCAGCATTAGCATTAAAAGATGTTGTTGAAGGTAGTGATAACATCAAAAGTAATGCATGGCTTCAAAATAAATCTTATTGGTTAAAGAAACTCGATGGGGAGTTGAACATTACGCAATTACCTTCCGATAAAGCTTCAACAGCTGAAGCCAACTTTAAAGGGGAATTTTTTGGAAAGATACTTAATACTGAGGATTACAGCGCCTTCAAAAATATTGTATCCAACGAAGGTACTAATCTTTATGCGGGAATATCTGCTTTGGTAATTATACTAACATCAAGATATACTGGACTGAACGAGATTTTAATAGGAGGACACGCTGAGGAGATTGCCCAAGCCAATCATAACCCTGTAATACCCATACGAATCTTATTAAAAGATGGTGATAATTTCAAGACCATTCTCAAAACACTGTCTAATTACCTTGCCGATGCAAAATCTCACACAGACTATTCATACGATGATTTGTTGAAAGAGTTGAATTTTAGTCAGGCCAATGTTGGAAAAAATCTTATAAATGTTAGCGCGCAATTGCAGCGAACTCAATCTGTACTAAGTGTAAATAATCATCAACCTGATATATCATTTATTTTTAATGAGAATGAAGATCAGTTAACATTGAATATTCAATACAATGCCAATTATTTTGATTTAAAATCAATTGAACGGTTTGCAAATCATATCACTTCAATTCTGCGTGAAGTATGCATTGCTCCTGAAGTGCCATTCGACAAAATTGAATTTCTTAGTGTTGTTGAACGTGAACAGTTACTTAATACTTTTAGTCTTAATAAAACCAGTTACCCTAGCACTAAATCTGTAAAAGAACTTTTCGAAGAACAAGTTAAGAAAACACCCGATAATATTGCCCTTGTATTCGGTAACAATGAATATACTTATACCCAATTGAACGAATTGGCCAATCAATTTGGTCTGTTTTTACAACAAAAATTTAACACAACTAAAGAAGAACTTATTTGTATTAAACTTGAGAAAAGTGAGTGGAAGCCAATTACTGTTTTAGGAATTTTAAAAATTGGCGCAGCTTATGTTCCAGTGGATATAGAATACCCAATAGAACGTATTAATTTCATAGTGAACGATTGTAATTGCCGTATTGTAATCGATGCACAATTACTAGATGAGTTCAAAGCTGAGAAAGATAAACTGAACAAAGAGAATTTGAACGTTGAAGTTTTACCTGAAAATTTAGCTTATGTGATGTATACTTCCGGTTCAACTGGTCAACCAAAGGGCGTAATGGTAGAGCATCATAACATTGTTAGACTCGTTAAATCATGCAATTACGTATCGTTGACTGGAAAAGAGACACTCTTGTCAACAGGTGCTTTTTCTTTCGATGCAACGACTTTTGAATATTGGAGCATGTTGTTGAACGGAGGCAAGCTAGTCTTATGCAGTCTGAAAACTTTACTTGATGTAAAATTGCTTTCAGAAGAAATTAAATCGAGAGGGGTAGATATCATGTGGTTTACCTCTGGCTGGCTGAATCAATTGGTAGAAGCCGATATTCAACTGTTTAGTGGATTAAAATATTTGCTTGCAGGCGGAGATAAACTGTCGCCTTCACATATCAATAAACTCATAGAAAACCATCCCAACCTTAAAATTATTAATGGTTATGGCCCTACCGAAAATACAACATTTTCGCTTACTTATCAGGTTAAAGGTGTTTCCTCAGTAATTCCAATAGGCAAGCCTATCAGCAATAGTACTGCTTTAATTCTTGATAAGCATCTCCAATTAGTACCAATTGGTGTAGAAGGAGAAATCTATTTAGGAGGAGATGGGGTTGCAAGAGGCTATTTAAATAATAAGGAGCTAACAAATGAGAAATTTATTTCTAATCCTTATTTTCCAAATAGCCGTCTATACAAATCTGGCGATACAGGTCGATGGATGCCAGATGGCAATATCTTATTCTCTGGCAGAAAGGATGCACAGGTAAAAGTGAGAGGTTTTCGCATAGAACTTGGAGAAATTGAAAGTGTAATTCTTCAACACCCAAACATTAGTAATGCGGTTGTTGTAGTGAAACAAGAAAAGGAACAGGAGAAATATCTCGTGGCCTATTTAACAAGTAAAGTTGCGCTAAATATCTCCGAACTTAGGAGTTTCTTGATTCAAAAATTACCGATTTACATGATCCCGGCCTACTTTGTTGCCATGAAGCGTCTTCCCCTAAATCCCAACGGTAAAGTAGATTTTAGGAAATTACCTGATCCTTCTCAAGCTAGTTCCGAGGAAATGAATATTGATTTTCATTCGCACGAAGAAAAAATCATCACAGAAATTTGGCGTGATCTTTTAGGCGTAAAAACAATAAGAAGCACTGATAATTTCTTTGAAATAGGTGGACACTCATTGATTGCTATTCAATTTATTATTCGCCTAGAAAATGAACTGAATGTTAAGTTGCCGATGTCTTCCCTTTTTGAATTCCCAACAGTAGAGAAAATAGCTAAACTGATTAGTTCAGATAATAAAATACAGAAATGGAAAACCTTGATTCCAATAAAACCGACCGGAAACAAAACGCCTCTTTATTTGGTGCATGGCGGTGGATTGGGTGTTTTGATTTTTAATAATATTGTTATCTATCTTGATAAGGAACAGCCTGTGTATGGCCTTCAAGCACTTGGAATAGATGGCCTAGACGAACCGTTAGAAACAATAGAACAGATGGCTTCTTACTACATCTCAGAAATTTTGGAACAAAATCCGAATGGTCCCTATCATATTGCAGGTCTATCTGCTGGTGGACTCATTGCATTTGAAATGGCCCAACAACTAAAAGCCATGGGCAAAGAGGTAAAAGTGGTAGGTGTTTTTGATTTCAATCTGATAGATACCGAGGAAATAGGTTCATTCAAACATAAAATCGGAAATATTATTATAAATTTTTTCCCTATTACTTTGTTTAATATCAAGTCATTGTTCAAATATCCTGAACGCACTATTAAATACTATATAATGTGTTGGAAACTCAGATATGTTTCGATGATGAGACGTTTGGGATATGAGCAGGATGAGGAATTGGATGGTTTGCAGCTTCATCTTCTCAATGCGATATCCAAAAGCAATGATGCTATTAAAAAATATAAATTGAAACCTTATGATGGTGAAATAGATTTATTCATTTCAAAGGAGAAAGTATATTTCCAGAAGGATCCAGATTTTATGGGATGGAAGCCATATGCCAAGAAGGGTATCAATGTTCATGAAGTAAATGGCGACCATGACGATATGATTCTTCAGCCAAATAATAAGTTTTTTGCTGAGGTGTTACAAAAAGTTTTGGATAGGAGGAATTAAATGTCAGTGTCAGAAATGCAGGGTCCAGAAGTCGAGATTTATTGTAGGTCTGTTACGGCTCCAATATGGGATACGCCAATAGATTCATTCGACTTTGGCAACAAAAAATTAGTTGTATTTTTATTTTCAGTAAGTGAACTCAGTCCCAACCTCGAAAGTTGCTTAAATCTTCTTGATGACATTGAAAGAAAAAAGGCTGAACGTTTCTTCCGTTCAATAGATTGCAACCGTTATACGTTATCAAGGGCCATTCTAAAATTATTGGCGGGCAAATATTTAAAAAAATCACCTGTAGAGATTGAGGTTGTTGAGGGAGATAACAAAAAGCCAATTATCAAGGGGTGTAGTGATTTTCATTTCAACATTTCCCATGCCGGCAACAATTCTATGATAGTATTTAATGATGAGGAGATTGGAGTGGATATTGAGGAATTAAACCCTTCATTTAATTATATAGAAATAATGGGAGGGGTATTTAGTGAAGCTGAGAAAGAGGCTGTTCTTAATGCCAATGTTCCAGTTAATTTATTTTACAACTTATGGACACGCAAGGAAGCATTGCTTAAAGCAACAGCAAAAGGAATTGATGAGGATTTCAGATTATTTACTTGTCTAGATGGTCAACATGCGCTCAACGGTGATTTGATAGGTACTGAATTGAATTGGATGATTGAAACCTTTGCTATTCCTAATAATATAGTTTGTTCGTTAGCCTTCAGAAGAAGTATAGTCATAAGTCCACAATTTTTAAGAATCAACAATCGATTTTTAGATACCATTTTACATTCAAATATATAGTAAATATAATTTAAGCGTATATAATCGATATTAAATTCCAACCCTTTATGAAAGATCAAAATAAATCGCAGAAATTAACTTAGGATTTTTATTTAATATTGCAATTCTTAACATACTGAAAAACATGGAAATAGTAAGAAAAACGGATATCTCATATGATGATTTTGTGCAAAATCATTTGATTCCAGGAATCCCTTTGGTTTTCACCAATACTTCTAAATTATGGAAGGCCAATGGTGTATTCACCCCCGATTGGTTTAGGACTAATTATGCCGACAGAACTACCGCCATTAATAATAAGGAATACACGATGAAGGAAGTAATGGACTTAGTTGAAAGCAGCAGTGTAGACAACCCAGCACCCTATCCATTTCTATTTAACATACCATCAGATAT
This sequence comes from Bacteroidota bacterium, assembly GCA_947450015.1. Classification (GTDB taxonomy): domain Bacteria; phylum Bacteroidota; class Bacteroidia; order NS11-12g; family UBA955; genus JABMMZ01. Next base: position 6,012 of record CANFUB010000128.1, read on the forward strand.
ACCAGAATTACTGCCATACATTGAACCAGTCCATTTAAACTACGCCCAACCCAATTGGATAGATAGTCGCTTATTTAAGAGAGGTTATTGGGGTAACGCTGTAGAATTATTTGTTGGTGGACCAGGTGGTAAATTTCCTTACATTCATTTGGACTACTATCACCTTAGTGCATGGGTTACTCAAATTTATGGAGAAAAAAGATTTACAGTGTTTCCAAGAGGGCAGGAGCATTTACTATATCCCACACCTGGTAATTCTTGGAAATCGGATGTCAATTTGTTTGAGCCTGATTACGAAAAGCATCCCTTATTTAAACAGGCCACTCCAATTTCATTTACAGTTGGTCCCGGAGAAACCTTGTATATTCCTTTTGGTGTTTGGCATTCTGCATACTCACTAACCCCTACAATTTCTGTTGCTTTCGATCAGTTAAGTCAGAAGAATGCACCGCATTTTATCAAAGATGTTTGGCTCCTTAAAAAAGAGCATGGTAAAATAAAAGCGGCACTTAATACCGCATATGCAGCAATGTCATGTGTGGGATGTAAAATAGGGGATTTAACGGGTGTCAAAAGATAATTTCAAAAAATTATTTTCTTTATTCAATATTTAAAATGAAAAACTACGAACATATACAGTCTATAGAAAAATGTAAGGGATTAACACGGAAACAATTTATTGACCAATATGTCAAAAAATCATTACCAGTGGTTGTCGCGGATAAGCCTCAATGGTCTGCCTTTCAAAAATTCACGCCTGCATTTTTTAAGTCACAGTATGGGCACATCGAAAGAGTAATTAATGGGAAGACCTACAACTTTGCTGAACTTTTGGATCTGTGTGCCGCTTCTGAACCCGGGAATACGTCTCCGTATCCTATCATATTTGACATGAAGGTTTATTTTCCCGAACTCATACCAGATATCAAGCCTTCCAGCAATTATGGTAAGACAAACAGATTATGGAGTCCATTGCTACCTAAATTATTTTCGAAGAGAATAGCGAATTTGAATGAATTATTTTTTGGTGGAAAGGGCTGCTCATTCCCTGTGGTACATATTGATGATTTTTGGGTACATACACAACTTACTCAAATCTTCGGAGACAAGGAATTTATCCTTTATGCTCCTGATCAAAAGGAATTCATGTATCCTGACCCAAACAACCCTCGTATGAGCTTGGTA
>CANFUB010000129.1 GCA_947450015.1 Bacteroidota bacterium
GAAAAACTAAATTTTGTTAAACTATGTTCGTGAAAACATTTGGCTCTGCCGTCTACGGTGTGAATGCCTATACAATTACAATTGAAGTGAATGTGAGTGGTGACGGTGCAGGCTATTCCTTGGTAGGATTGCCTGATAATGCTGTGAAAGAAAGTTGGTTGAGAATTCACACCGCTTTTAAAAATACTGGACTCAATACCCCTCGTAAAAAAATAGTAGTGAACATGGCGCCTGCCGATATTCGCAAGGAGGGCAGTGCTTACGATTTAACCATCGCAACAGGCATTCTTGCAGCAACCGAACAAATCGCTGACGGCACAGAGATAGAGAAATATATTATCATGGGTGAATTGTCACTCGATGGCAGTATTTTACCAATAAAGGGTGCCTTACCCATTGCCATACAAGCGCAAAAGGAGGGTTACAAAGGATTTATATTGCCCATACAGAATGCACGAGAAGCGGCCATTGTAAAGGGTTTAGAAGTTTATGGCGTAGAAACCATTACGGATGTTGTAGAATTTTTTAATGGCACCAAGGTTTTAGAACAGGTAATGGTCGACCCACGGGCCGATTTTGCCAATGCGGTTTCTGAATTTGATTTGGATTTTTCGGATGTACAAGGGCAAGAAAACATTAAACGCGCCATGGAAATAGCCGCTGCCGGTGGACATAATATTATTTTAATTGGTCCGCCAGGGGCTGGTAAAACTATGTTGGCCAAACGATTGCCAACCATCTTGCCACCCATGACCTTGCATGAGGCTTTAGAGACTACAAAAATACATTCGGTAGCAGGTAAACTTGCGGATAATGCTGGTCTTGTGGCGCACCGCCCTTTCCGTTCACCTCACCATACCATAAGCGATGTAGCACTTGTTGGTGGCGGCACCAATCCACAGCCGGGCGAAATTTCGTTGGCCCACAATGGGGTATTATTTTTAGATGAGTTGCCTGAATTTAAACGCACTGTTTTAGAGGTTATGCGACAACCTTTAGAGGATAGAAAAGTAAATATTTCGAGGGCTAAATTTTCGGTGGATTACCCAGCAAGTTTTATGTTGGTAGCAAGTATGAACCCGTGTCCATGCGGTTATTTTAATCACCCTGAAAAAGAGTGTGTATGCGGTCAAGGCATCGTACAAAAATACTTAAGTAAAATAAGCGGTCCCTTGTTAGATAGAATTGATATCCATATTGAGGTAACCCCTGTGAGTTTTGATGAATTATCGAGCAGAAAACGCAGCAATGAAAAAAGCGATATGGTACGCGAAAGGGTGCAGAAGGCCAGAGAAATTCAATCGGCCCGCTATGGCGGCAAACAAGGTGTGTATAGCAATGCGCAAATGCCAAGCAATCAGGTAAAGGAAGTTTGTCAAATTAGCGAGGCTGGTACACAACTGTTAAAAACGGCCATGCAAAAATTAAATTTAAGTGCAAGGGCTTACGATAGAATTTTAAAAGTCAGCCGAACCATTGCCGATTTGGCAGGTACCGAAGAAATAAAAATTGAACATCTCGCAGAAGCTATTCAATACAGAAGTTTGGACAGGGAGAACTGGGCTGGCTAGATTAATTTTTTTTATGATTGCCCAACCCTTTTGGGTTGGATTAATTACTATTATCAAACTAAGGAAACAAGTTTCTATCCATATCAATAAGTATCAATAACTATTGGTATTCGAAAATAAATTAATAGTCGAAGTAAATTTTATGATTTTATTAGATAAATTAAGTATGATCTAATTGATCTAAATATACTTTTTTGGTTTCATACTAGATGTAAGAACTAATGTTGAATGTTAAAAATTGTATGATAATCTGTTTTTACACCTTGTAGATAAACAATATAAGTTCCACTTGCTATATCTGAGGTTATTAGGATTAATTTGTTGTTATCTTCTCTTTGAAAGTTACAATATTTAACTAATTTACCTTGAATATCATAAATTGAAATACTAATTTGATTTTCTAATTCCTGTTTAGGTATATCAATATTTAAAATGCAATCAACAGGATTTGGATAAATGGTTAGTTTATTGTTATTGAATTGTTCTTTTAAATTACTTGAAACTGTGAGAGTGATTTCATCAACAAATAAAGTATCTTTATTATTCCGTTGAGAATTAGAAATGGTTATTGTTGCTGAATCAGGCATTAAATTATTTTTCCATGTAATGTCACCACTTTTAGTTGTCCAATTAAAATTCTTTGTGAGATAAACTGTACTTCTACCAATTATATTATTAGTATCTTTGGAATATCCTTTGTAGAATAGAATTATAATTGAAGCAGAATCATTGTATCTACTGTTGTAGTGATAACTTAAACTTAAAGATTTAGTTCTTTTTGTGTATTCAAAATGTTGAATAGCAAAACCACTAAGAGTGTCAAAAGTGGATACTTTAAAAGGACAAATACCCAAAGAGTAGGACCCTCTGAATGGTAGACTCCTTGAACAGCTTAAATTGGACCCTAAACTTACAAACAAATTCGAAGTAAACCAATCATTGAGCTCATAATAATTACCATTAAATGTCCAATTTTCAAAACCTAAGTTTGTTTGCGAACTTGTTTCAAAACTTATTGCAATGAATAAGAATATTAATATTTTTTTAATCATTTTCGTTTATTCAATTCAATGTAAATTGTAAGTAATAATGATAATAACAAAGAGAAGGCAATTAATACATATAATTTATTTATTGAATTAGAAGCAAAATAAAAACAAAAAAAAGTTAATAACAATAAAAGACGATATATTTTTAAATTTTTATATGTCACTAATTACATGTATTAAATTGAGTTGGAATATTTGAAGGAACTGGGTTTGCAACATAAGCATCAGCACAACCTGGATAGTCTAAATCTAAATGAGCAACATCAAAATTATAAGCCATCATACAAGCTGTTGCACCAACTGCAAGGCAGAAAGGATATGCTACAGTTGAGGTAAGACATCCTACAGCAACCAAATCAATACACAATAAAGCTTCGGCCTTTAGTAGTCTTAAATGAGCTCTATAGGTGTTGCAATCCACATTTGCACGTTCTGTTCCATGAATAGTTTCACCAAATTTATCAATAATCTTGTCTTTGTCAATAACACTCTGTAAAAGAGTATGATAATTATTTGCTTGTAAAATTGCTTGTAGATTATTCAACTGACTAAAATAAGCCAAAATATTTGGATAAGGCGTTACCAAATTTTGAGCTTGTGCTCCAGTTATAGATCCATTTGCAACATTTGATGTTATGTAACTTACTTTGCATTTTTCAGAGTAAGTTAAGTTATTATACATACTGAATGCAACCGCAATTTCATATCCACAAGTCTCGGCGGGGGTTAGCGTATCGATGTTGCTACTTGTTGCTAATAATGTTTGGTATCCTGATATTATTAGGATTAATAGTACATTTATTTTCTTAAAAGCTCTTTTCATTTTTTAATTAATTTTATTTGATGTAATTTTTTGTTATATCGAGTTTTTTAGTGATTGTTAAAATTTTTACTTGATATTTATCTTAGTTTGATTTTTTTTATCATTACTAAAAGATAGATACTTAGTACAAACATAAATATTAATTTTAATGCAAAAAATAAAAAATATAGTTAATAATATAATTGACTGATAATAAGTGATAAAAAAATACAATTAACTGTTTAACACGATACATTTTTCAATTTTCTTGAAAAGAAGAATATTTTTAAAGCTTGATTTTTAGAAGATAATTAATATTCCAATCATCATAAAGTTAATATAGAAATAAAATGGTTGTTATATTACTCTAAGTGCAAGGGCTTATGATAGAATTTTAAAAGTCAGCCGAACCATTACGGATTTAGCTGGTACCGAAGAAATAAAAATTGAACATTTAGCCGAGGCCATACAATACAGGAGTTTAGACAGGGAAAACTGGGCGGGGTAGTTCAACTTTTTTTATATTGACCCAACCCTTTTGGGTTGAATTGCGTACATAGGGTTATATTTACCAAGTTTTAATCATCATGAAAAAACAGTTACTACTTTCATTGATTGCATTTGTTTCCATTACAATTGCAAAGTCACAAACCAATATTCCTGCGCTTATCACCTCAAACCAGGTGTGGGATATCAGTGGCAGTCCTTACTTATTGAATCAAAATTCTTATATCGATACAGGCGTATCAGTTATTGTAATGCCGGGGGTTGAGGTAAGAGCTACAGGTTCTTATCGCATCGATATCAATGGCGAATTTCAAGCCCGAGGAAAATGGGATTCAATCATCTTTTTTAATAAAATGGATTTACAGTTTTCAAAAAACAGTAAAGACTATAAAAGTTCAACTGGAAGAGGGGCTTATTTTAATTATTGTAAATTAACAGGCAATGGCTCTGGTGTGCGCATTATAAGTGTTACAACCACCTCCTTAAAAGTTACAAATTGTGTGTTCTCAGATGCGTACAATGCAATTTACATGCAAAGTTCTTATCCATATGACACCATTGTTACCGATATTTCTAACAGTACCTTTTCGGGCGATATTTACGGTTATGGCGCGCCAATCAGCTGTAATATCATGGAATCGAAATTAACGGTTACCAATTGCATTTTTAAGAATGCCTATAATATTTATACCTATGGCAATGTGGTTTTTAAAAACAATCTGTTTTATAAAATGACCAATTTAAATTTTGGCTACATGTTTGGAAATAGTGAAATCAGTTGTAACCGATTCATCAAACTAAAAGATGGGCTTACACTTGATTTGAATACTTATAACAATTATAAAGTAAAGCCAAACCTTACATTTACTAATAATACATTTGACAGCATTGGCAACAGTACCTCGCTTGCCAAACCTTTTATAGAAATTTCAAGAGGGCAATCACTTTATGCTAATTTTGGCAAACTGGTAGTCAACAATAATAACTTCTTAACCAATGTTGGCAAAGGTTCAAAAGTGGGTATAAACTCCAACAACCAATCGCCTACCAAAACAGATAGTTTAAATTTTAAAGATAACTATTGGGGTTCGAATGATTCAACCACTATAGCGAGTTATATCAAAGACTATAATGATGATATCACCATTTATGGTCGTGCCATTTTTGCCAATTGGAAAAATGCACCCATCATTGGCTGCTCTTATAATACAGAATGTGCCAGGGCCAATTTTGTTTATACCCAAAATGATTCTATTATCACTTTTAAAGATAGTTCATTCGGATCGAAACCTTACCGTGTAAAATGGAAATTTGGTGATGGCAATAGCAATAATTCTAATCAAAAAAATATCACCCATTCCTATGATGTGCCAGGAAACTACAGAGCTGTTTTATATGTCACCGATACATTTAACAATCTTTGCGATTCAATGGTTAAAGTGATTGTAATAAAAAGTAAAAGCAAATGTGTAGCCGCTTATTACTTTGCAGTAGACTCTAGCGATTTATCTGTTGTATACATTGTAAACAAAAGCAAAGGCGGCAATTCAGATACTAAATTCTATTGGACTTTTGGTGATGGCACTGGCTCAAACTTAACCAATCCCAATCATACGTTTGCTAGTCCGGGTAGATACCAAATATGTTTAACCATTTTTGATACTTTGGTGAACTGCTATAGCACCTTCTGCGATTCAGTGGTAATTGATACGGCTGGTATTGAGTTATTGGTGATTAACCAAGATGATTTATTGAACATCAAAAAACCAGGTTTAATCAATGGTATTTCAGTTTATCCGAATCCTTCTTTGGGTCGTTTGAATTTAAAATTGAATAATTACAAGTCGAATTTAATTGTTGTTGAGATTATCAATTCCAACGGACAAGTTGTAAAGACCCAAGCACTCGTTTCAACCCTTGGTAACAATAACTTTGCACTCGATGTTGAAGGATTGCCAAATGGGTTCTATTGTGTGGCCATTCGCTCAGAAAATGTTGCGTATACTGCAAAGTTTACGATAGAAAAATAAGTTGTTAATTTGATTCTTAAAGGAAATCTGGTTTCTGCTGGATTTCCTTTTTTATTATGAATGATCAAGCACTAATTAAAGGATGTATTGCAGATGATAGACGCAGTCAAAATGCGCTCTATAAGAAGTATTTTCCTTTGATGAGCAGTATTGCCATTCGTTATACAGGCAATCATGAAGAGGCCATTTATAAGCTCAACCATGGCTTTTTGAAGGTGCTTCAAAATTTGGATAAATACGATCATCAATTTGCCTTGGCCACTTTTATCAGAAATATACTGATTAACCATTTGATTGATGAGTTTAGGAAAGAACGGAAGTATTTAACAACAATACAACTCTCAAATTATGAGGAAACAGATGCTGGATTCGTATTCAATTTAGGTGAAGCACAATTAGAAGCCGATGAATTGCTTCAAATGCTCAATTGCCTACCAGAGGTTACAAAAAAGGTCTTCAATTTATTTGCCATTGATGGCTATAAGCACACTGAAATTGGCGACTTATTAGGCATTTCGGCTGGTACCAGTAAATGGCATGTAAGCGAAGCGAGAAAGCAGCTTAAAGAATTATTAGAAAAACGCAATAACCAAGAAAAAAAAAGAAGTGAATTAGCCCAATAATTATGAAAAATTTAGAAGATATTTTCAAGAATACATTAGACAAGCATGAGATGCCCTATGACGATGCCTATTGGCAGGCCATGGAAAATTTACTTGATAAAGAACCCAAAAAAAAGGGATTCTTCAAGTGGGGGTATGCAGCGGCTCTTCTAATCGGTTTTGTGGTATGCGTAATTGGCTTTTTTGCGATACCTCAACAAGCGGTTCAAAAATCTGGTGCACATAATGAAATTAAAAATACGACTTCACAAAATACGGCTTCCAGTATTGCAAAGATTGATTCAATTGAAACGAAGAAAGCACATGGATTGCAGAACTTAGCTCAACAAACTGTAGGTCCTAAAAAAACCACCTCAGCTAATAGTAAAACAGTTACAATTACTATTACCAATGCGCCACTTACTACAGCTTTTGATAGCAAAGCGAGTCATGCTGAAACAAATTTAAATAGCTTACAAGTGCCCATGATGACAACATCAGAGGCTTTAGAAAAATTAAATTTAAGGACTTGGTGGCCGGTTCATTTTTCACAATTTGAATTAGAGACAGTCGCTTTCATTACAATTTTACCAAAGTTTTCGAATGGCACCTTA
>CANFUB010000130.1 GCA_947450015.1 Bacteroidota bacterium
CCATTAACACCATTCATTGTGGCGACTCGCTGCAAGGGGTGAAAGAATTTTGGAAAGAAGGGGCCGACATTGCTTTAGGTGAATACTTTTATATCAATCAAAATTCAACAAGCTATGTTGAAGTATCAACACCTTACGACTCTTTAATTCAATTGTACAACGACAGTTTGAATACCACCTATATGGGTTATGGCAAAATGGGAACCTACTATTGGAGCAATCAAGTGAAACAAGATAAAAATGCCAAAATGATGAGCAAAGAAGTGGCCATTAAAAGGGCAGAAACCAAATCTAAAAAAGCGAGTTATTCGAACAAAAAATGGGATGTGGTAGATGCAACTACAGCTGATTCAACATGGATAAATACGGCCAAAGACGAAGACTTACCAGAAACCTTAAAAGGCAAGTCGCTCGATGATAAAAAGAAAATCATTAAAGGCAATGATACCCGACGTGCTTATTATTCGCAACAAATTGCTAATTACAACCGTCAACGCCAAGTCTATTTAGCCAATATCAAAAAGAACAAACCTGTTGAACGCACCCTTGGCAATGCCATGGTAAAAGCCATTCGCAGACAAGCCATGAGCAAAGGGTTTACATTTACTGATTAAAAATATTAGCTTAAACAGGCCCTCAATAAAAACAAGGCCACTATGGCAATTCTGAATATTAAAACACCTGTATTGCCTGTACCTGCAGCTGGACTCAAATACGCTTTGTGATTGTCTTTGATTAAGCGTTTGTTTTCTGGATCGCAATTGAGCCACAATAAATTTTTACTGATAGACCGCACAAATGAAATATCTTTTTGTTGAATGCGAACCGTCAAATTAATCACGCTTACAGATATATTATTTCTTACAATGTAAAAATCATCGGGCAACTCGTTTAAGAATTGATAGAAATCGAGGCGCTTTAAAAACTTGATGTGCTCATATTTTCCTTTCTTATACGTTTCTTTTGAAACATCATCTATCGTATCTTCCACACGGTTTAAAACATCCCCAATAATCTCATATGCTTCGGGAATATTTTCCATGCCAATGTGGTTGATGAATTTTATGATTTTAAGCGGCACAAGAAAATCCAAACTGTTCAAATGGTATTTTAAAGCACTCAATTCTGCATCAAGAATAATGGCTTTGGCATTGGGTGTGGTGGCTTCATCGTCGAACACAACAGATAAAATATCTGCTGGATTTTCGGCCTTCTTGGGCTGTTCACAAAATTTTAAAACCGCCTTGTTTTTAAACAACTGAACATGCGTTTCTAAATCTTCCAAATTTTTCAGCGTATCGATTTGCTGAATGATTTCATCTTTGGTGTATTCAATTTTATTGATCTTAATGGTGATCTCGCGACTTAGATTAAACTCTGCCAAGAGGCGTTTGCGCAAGCGAATGATGGCCGCCTCGTCGATGGCCTTCACATCAATATCAAAATGTGCGAGTATGTGTAGGGGTGATTGGTAACTCAAAATAATAAATGCTTTAAGACCCTAAACCAGTGCCTTTAATTTTTTCTATTTCCGTATTTTGGTCATTCATTTCGCCCCATATTTCTTTGCAGATGGCCAACAATTCATTGTGATTTGCTTTCTCCATTGCCTTTTCGCCTTGTTCTAATAATTTCTTAACCTTCTTAAAGTTCTTAAATTCAGATTCAGGCAAGCCTTGCATGTAAATAAAATTGTTGATTAACAAAGAAGGTACATTGTACACCATTTTGCCATGGAATTTTTCGAGTTTCATAAAGAAACCATTCAATTGAAAATGGTTGGTAGATTTCATTAACTCATGGTTAGCTGCAATCAATGCATTGTACTCTTCTTTTATGTTCTCTGGCACATCATTGTGGTAGGTCATGATATGATCGATGTACAATTTGAGGGCTTGAATCTTTTCCTTTTTATCGTATACCGGACTGTTGTTTATGCCCACATTATAGAACTGCGTGGCCACCCTGCGCTTTTGTTCTTCGAGTTGGTATTTGCGCTCATCCATGTCGCCATCTCTTAAAGTAGAAGCATCTTTAATAAGCGTGTTATTGACATCCAAAAGTTCATTTAAAAAACTGGCTTTTTCATAATCGTCGTTTTCTAAAACTTTCTCTATGGATAGATTGATTTCATTGCGCAATGTTTTTAATTCTTCTCTCAATTTTGTAATGCTAATGTATTTCTCCATAGGATTAAAAATATGATTGAAGGTTTGGTTGGTAAATGTTAAAACAGCACTCACACTGATTTCTCTGCTCTCAGAAATTTCGAGTGTAATTTCTACATCTGAGCCATATACCAAATCGCTTTCTAACATGCTGCCATTAATTTCTATAACGCCAATTACCTTGTTGGCACTTGGATGCACCGATTGATTGCCCTCTAAAATATTAATGATTAAACTATCTGTTGAACCCTTTTTAATGGTTCTCGACAATTCTTTGAAAATGGTTTTCTTTAAAGGCAAAATACTGTTGCGCGCAAAGATCACTTCGCTAATGGTTGTATTGTTATTTAAATCGTCAACCTCTATGCAAATATCTTCGGGCAAGGTTTGTCCATATAAAGAAAACAAGCCTTGGGTAATTTCTATTTTTGAATTTGGGACAGACAGTTCGTTGTTCTGCTCATCGTATACTTTAATGGTAAATTGATTCACCGCATTGGCTTTTAACAAAACGAATTCACCAATTTTTGTACTTGCATTTTTTACACCTGAATCATAACCACCATCTGCCCTTACAATGCGATAGGTGCAATTGTCTGGCAAACCTTCGAACAAGGCCGTTACATATTCTTCCATGTCCTTGGTGGTTTTGTTGTAAGCCACTTGCAAAAGCACATCGCTTTCTACTGCCGTTTCACTAGGTGCTTCACTGAATTTATTTTCCAGTGTTTTTATTTTAGCCCCTGCATAATAAGCAGCTCCCACAGCTACAGCTGTTGAAGGATCGGCTGAAAAATTAACAGGTATGCCAGTGCTCTCTGCAATGCGTTTGCGCACATAAGGAATAATGGTACTGCCGCCAATTAAAATAATGTTCTTGATATCTGCACTCGACAAATGGTTGCGATCGAATATTTTTTGAACGAAGTCTAGCGTGTAATCAATTTTTGGGGCAATCAATTCCTCGAATGCTGTACGTGTAATTTCAAAATAAATTTCACGTGCTGGCTCCCCTTCGATTTCGAACGTAAATTCTATTTCAGCCGTTTCATTGATGCTCAATTCTTTCTTGGCTTCCTCAGCTTTTAACAATAAAATATAGTACAACTTTTCATATGGACCATTGCGCTGATTAATCAAACTATCTATATCCCCTTTACCTGTAATTTCTTTTAAGCGGGGCAATATCAGTTGGGTTACTATCATTTGGTCGAGGTCGACCCCACCCAAAAAATTATCGCCTTCGTGATCAACTACACGCATCTCATCATTGTCGATGGTGATTAATGCAATATCGAAAGTGCCTCCTCCTAAATCGTACACCAACCATTTACCTAAGCTGCCCGCATCGTTCATTTTTTCGTTGAAAAAAGCAAGTGATGCAGCGATGGGTTCTTGCAACAAAACCACTTCTTCGAAACCAGCCTCTTTGCCCGCTTCTTTCGTAGCGTTGCATTGCACAGTATCAAAACTCGCAGGAATGGTGATGACAATGCTGCTTGGTTTTTGTACTTCAGGTATAAAGTTTTTTAATTCCTTTAACACCATGGCCGATAAACCAATGGGTGAATAATAGGACATCAAAGAAGGAATCAAATATTTTTCTGAGGTGCCCATTTTGCGTTTGAAAGCCGAGAACACATTCAAAGGATCTTTTACAATGTACTCGCGTGCTTTATCGCCAACAATTATTCTTTCGCCACGAAAGGCTACGCAACTTGGAAGGGTTTCTTTAAAGCCCACAGGATTTTTATACACCTCTACTTTTCCTTTGCTGTATTTCGCAATGAGCGAATTGGTGGTCCCTAAGTCGATGCCGTAATCAATTGTTTCCATCTTATTTCTTTTTTGCCTCCACCATAACTATTCCTTGTTGAACAATGACATTATCTTGATAAATAATGGGCTTTACAATTTGCGTGATGGTCATTTCATTGTCCATTTCGCCTACAATATTGGCCATTACATCGGTGCGGGTATCGGTGTATTTTTCGCCAAGGGGCAATTGGTATACCAATCCCATGCCTTCCCATACTGCTTTAATTCTTTGTATAATCCTTTGTATACTTTCGTCTTTATCGTTGCCTAACTTCAATTCTAACAAGGCAAATTGGTTCATGATGGTGAGTGTTTCTTTCATTACTGATTATCCATTCAAACATACTATTTGGATTTAAAATAAAAAAGTAAAGCTTGTATTCCATTTCTAAATTTTAATAGAAATTGTTTTCTTTACTTGTATTGTGGTTATTTCCACTAAATTGCTTTGTTTTGAAGTGGATTTAAAGTAATGGTCCATAACCTATGCAAGTGATATTATTCGACGACTCGCAAACCGAGCACCTGAGCCCTTTTACATTGACCCGCGCAGCAGCCGATATTCGCTGCGGTATTTTAACCATAGCCGAAAAATGGGCCCATCATTTAGGCAATCCCATTTCAATCTTGGCCCAAGCACATCTTTCCGAAAAATATGCCACCCAACTAAGTGCAGATAATTTATTTGTGAACGGTCGCGCCCTACCCAACCAAGCCTTACTAGACGCCATTCAAGCCTTAAAAGATGGCGAAGCCTTGATGCAGAACGATGTATTGTTGGCTTTCAAAGGACCTGAAATAATTAGCACCCCTGCTCATGTTGTACCATTCGAAGGAGCCGTTTTAATTAGCAGAATTCACCATATTTTTACCTATAACCACCAAGAAATTGAAAACGATTTTGCGCTTTTAACCAAGGGCAGAACCTCCGAACCACTCTCTGCAAGCAATACCCATTTTGGCAAACACCCTATCTTTTTAGAAAAAGGTGTGAAAGCCGAAGCGGCCATTTTCAATACCACCGATGGACCGATATACTTAGGTTTAGACAGCGAAGTAATGGAAGGCGCGATGATACGAGGACCCTTTGCCTTATGCGAACATGCCAGTGTAAAAATGGGTGCTAAAATTTATACAGGCACCACCATCGGACCGCACAGCAAGGTGGGTGGCGAGGTAAGTAACTCTGTAATTTTTGGCTACTCGAACAAAGGGCATGATGGTTTCTTAGGCAATTCTGTTTTAGGCGAATGGTGCAACCTTGGTGCCGACACCAATAATAGCAACCTTAAAAACAATTACGAAGAAGTAAAATTATGGAATTATGTGACCCAAAATTTTGAGCGCACAGGCTTACAATTTTGTGGTTTAATGATGGGCGACCATAGCAAATGTGGCATCAATACCATGTTCAATACAGGCTCAGTGGTAGGCGTATCGGCCAATATTTTTGGCTCGGGCTTTCCGCGCAACTTCGTGCCTTCTTTCAGTTGGGGCGGAGCTTCTGGCTTCGAAACCTACTTGCCTAAGAAAGCCTTTCAAACAGCCGAAAAAGTAATGCAAAGAAGAGGCTTAAGTTTAAGCGAAATTGACAAAGCCATTTTAGAAACTATATTTGCAAAAGAAAATAATTATAGAACCTGGGAAAAATAAACTTATGACGAATAGAAAAAAAATAGCCGCTGGCAATTGGAAAATGCACAAAACCTTCGCTGAAGGTCAAGGATTGGCACAGGAAATCAGAACCATGGCCGACACCGAATTAATGAACGATGCACAACTTTTAATCTTTCCGCCTTACATTCATTTACAAGGCTTAGCAAAACAATTAGAAGGTTCTAAAATTGGTATCGGTGCACAAAACATCAATCAATTTGAACAAGGCGCTTATACTGGCGAAGTATCTGCTAGCATGTTAACTTCTATTGGCATACACTATACTTTGGTGGGCCATAGCGAACGCAGACAATATTACAACGAAACCAATGATAGCTGTGCTGCAAAAATTGTCATCGCATTAAAGCATACTATCGTTCCTGTTTACTGCATTGGCGAAACTTTAACTGAACGCGAAACCAATCAACATTTCTCTATTGTGGAAGACCAATTGCATGCTTTGAAAGGCTTGAGCAATGAAGACATATCAAAATGCATTATTGCTTACGAACCCGTTTGGGCCATTGGCACAGGCGTTACTGCTTCATCCGATCAAGCAAACGAAATGCACAAACACATACGCGTTGTATTGACCAGATTATTTGACGAGCACATTGCACAAGGTATTTCTATTTTATATGGTGGCAGTGTGAAACCAGATAATGCAAAAGAACTTTTCTCTCAATCTGATATTGATGGTGCCTTAATTGGTGGAGCGGCATTGGCCTCTCGCGATTTTATCAATATTGCAAAATCATTTTAAGGTTTGCCTACTTTCCCAAACATCAAAGACCTCAAGCATTTTGAAGTGGTGTTCTTCGATTTGGACAACACCCTTTATGCTTATGACCCTGCGCACAAAGCGGCCTTAGAAGCCACCTTAATTAAGTTTGCTTACGAGCATGATATTGACATGGACACCGCGAATAATTTATACCGCGAAGCCCGCAAAGTCATAAACCACCGCTTGCATGGTCAAGCTGCTTCGCACAGCCGTTTGTTGTATTTCAAAGAAATGATTCAAGCACTGAATCACCATACGCGTTTTTCGGATGCACTGCAATTTGAAAAAATATATTGGCAACATTTTTTAACAGAAATGCAAATTTTTCCTGAGGCACTTAAACTCATTAAACAACTCAGCAAGCGCGGCATTGCTTTGGGTATTATAACAGATTTAACCACCCAAATTCAATTGCAGAAAATGAAAAAACTGAAATTGGAATCCTACTTCAAACACCTAATTACCTCTGAAGAAGTGGGTGTTGAAAAACCGCATTCTACTATTTTTTATCACGCCTTAAATCTATTTGATGCTAAAGGTGAAACCTGCGCCATGATTGGCGACAATACCAAAACCGATCAAGGGGCCGAACAAGTCGGTATGCAGTTTTTCTTAGTATAAAAGTTTCGCTTATGACCGATACATCGCAAAGTGCCTACGACAAATTAATTCATTATTTTGAGCAACGCACCCAGTTAAGCGATGCCGACAAGGACCTTATAAGGGC
>CANFUB010000131.1 GCA_947450015.1 Bacteroidota bacterium
TACGACAGAATGAGCAATGGTTTAATGTTAAGAGGATTCGCAGGCTATCAAAGAATGGAACCCGATGAATTGTTTAGTTTTTATGCGGGCATCGAATACTTAAGAGGTTACACCAGAAGCCGTCGTTCATTAAATTACGACACCCGTTTACCTGACAACAGATTGCGCAATGATATTTTAATCGGCCTTAAAGCGGGCGTTATTTTCACCATCAATGGTCGTAAGGCCGGTGAGAAAAAAGGGGAAGAAGAAAAATTTTACCAATAAAAAACAGGAATGCGCCACCTCTATTTTATCACCATAAAATTAGTCGAATGGCTACTTCCAATATTTGTTTTACTGATTAATAAGCCGAAATTAAAATTATTTATTGAAGGCCGAAAACAAACCCTCAAACACCCCAATTTATACACCCACCAAAAGCGTTATTGGTTTCATTGTGCAAGTCTAGGCGAATTCGAACAAGCCCGCCCTGTTATCGAAAGCCTCAAGCAAAAAGACCCAACGATTTCGATTGTTGTTACCTTCTTTTCACCTTCGGGTTATGAACTTAGAAAAGACTATGCCCTGGCCGATGCAGTCTTTTATTTGCCTTTGGACACTCCCGACAATGCAATTAAAATTATTAATAAAATAAAGCCAACTAAAGTCGTTTTTGTTAAATACGAGATATGGTATTTTTTATTGAAAGCGCTCTTTAAGCAAGGCATTCCGGTGTATTTGATATCCGCCAATTTCCGCTCTAATCAACGCATATTTGGCTTCTTTGGCAATTGGTTATTTCGATTGTTACCGCAATACAAACACATCTTTTTACAAAACCAAGTTGCTTACGACTTATTAAAAAGCAAGGGACTGCAAAACATTAGCATAAGTGGCGACACCCGTTTCGACCGAGTGATTGACAATGCACAACAGGTCAAAAAAAATGAAACAATTGAAACTTTCAAAGCGAATCAACCACTGCTTATACTTGGCAGCAGTTGGCCTAAAGAAGAAGCCATTCTTTTTGAATACCTAACAGCGAATCCAAAACCAGATTTCAAAATTATTATTGCTCCGCATGATATTAGTCCGAACCATATTGAAGAACTTCAAAATAAATTTAATAAATTTAAACCGCAGTTATATACACATCAAGATGCTAACAAAACTGAAAGCATACTAATTCTCAATACCATTGGTCATTTAGCAAGTGCTTATTATTATGCCAACATGGCCTTTATTGGTGGTGGCTTTACAGGTCAATTACACAACATACTCGAGCCACTGTCTTTTGGTGTACCGGTAATGGCTGGCCCCATTCACACCAAATTTCCTGAAGCCGATTTAGCAACTTTAAAGGGTGTCTTTTTTAATGTTTCTAACGCCACAGAATTTGAAATCGCCATCCAAAAAATAATGACGAACGATTTAAAAAACAAAGCCATCAATTTTATTAATTCAAGTTCGGGCGCTACTGCTTTGGTAGTGAATACGATTATTTGAATCAACTTGGTTTATGACATTTATCCTATAAAATTATTTAAAACTCCAATTTATAAGATTACATTTGCTGGATTAAATTATCCACTTAATAAGGCTAAATTTTAGAATTGAACCGGTGAGAAGATTAAGAGCAGAGAATTTAACTTATTAGTATGTCCATTCACAATATTCGCCTAGAAGTAATGCAGACGATTGAGCAATCGATGCCTGAGTTACTCAACCAATACCTTAAACCAATTGAAGAAAACTGGCAACCAGCCGAGCTTTTGCCCGATGCTAACAGTCCAGAATTTTTTGAAGAAATCAGAGAAATTCAAGAACTTTCTAAGGAAATGGGTTACGACCTATGGGCCGTATTAATAGGTGACACCATTACCGAAGAAGCCTTGCCAACCTACGAGTCGTGGTTAATGTCTGTCGATGGTGTCGACAATGAGGGCAGAAATGGTTGGTCGCAATGGGTGCGCAGCTGGACTGCCGAGGAGAATCGCCATGGTGATTTATTAAACAAGTACCTTTATCTATCGGGCCGTGTTAACATGCGCGAAATGGAAATATCTACGCAGTATTTAATCAGTGATGGTTTTGACATAGGCACCGGAAGAGACCCTTACAAGAATTTTATATATACTAGTTTTCAAGAACTTGCCACCAATATTTCTCATAGAAGAGTTGGTACCTTGGCTAAAAAAACTGGCAATATTAGACTTTCTAAAATTTGTGGTTTAATTTCTGCCGATGAAGCTAGACATGCAAAAGCCTATGCCGATTTTGTATCGCGCATTTTTAAAATGGATCCTAGTGAAATGATGCTGGCTTTCGAACACATGATGCGCAAAAAAATTGTAATGCCCGCCCATTTTATGAGAGAAACAGGCAGTGCCATTGGCGATATTTGGGGCCATTTTTCTGACGCAGCGCAAAGAATACAAGTATACACTACCCAAGATTACATCGCTATTTTTAATGCCCTATTAGGTCAATGGGAAATTGGCAACATGACTGGCTTAAACGAAAAAGCTGAGAAGGCCCGCGACTATGTAATGAACCTTCCGCAACGTTTGCTCAATATTGCCGAGCGCACCAAAACACCTGAACTGCAATACGAGTTTAAGTGGATTGGGATTTAGGGTTCTAGATGCTCAACGTCATCTAAATCCTTATATCTACCTATCGATTTTTTTTCTTCGATTAGGGCATTTTTATGAATAACCTTAATAGTTATATCATTAATTTTATAGTCTACTGCTTGCTTAAAACAGTCATCAAAATGAATTTGTTTGAACTTTTTTAAATCGGTCATTAAATCAATATAAAAACCTTTACCTAAAAAAACTTCTGTAAACCCTGCAATTAATTCTATATCATGCAATGGTTCTAATGAGTCGATACCTACTCCTTTAAATGCATTGATTAGGCGGTTTCTATTCTCCTTGGTATCCTTAAGCCAAATATCTAAATCTCCAGTTGCTCTTGGATTGGCATAAGTATTAACTGCAAATCCCCCTACTAACAAATATTCTACTTTATTTATTTCAAGTTGCTTTAAAAAATCAAAAACAACATCATCAAATAAGTCCATTGCCTTTTTGATTAAATATTATTCCCTTCCCTTGAGGTTGCTTAATTGGACGTCCATTATTAAAGGCTATCGCAAGTCGATTAACCCGCATCATTATTTCCCACTTCTCCTCGTTACTTAATTTTAAATATGCTATATCTCTTTTTGATTGTGCCATTAAAAAAAATTAAATTAATGCTTACATGTTTCTGCGGTACTGTCCACCAACCTCGAACAAGGCACTCGTAATTTGACCTAAAGAACAAACTTTACAAGTATCCATTAAGGCTTCGAATAGATTACCATTTTGGATGGCTACCTCTTGTAAATGTCTTAACTCCTTGGCTGTTTTATCGCCATTGCGATCTTGTAAATTTTGTAGCATTGCAATTTGGTATTGTTTCTCTTCTTCGGTTGCACGAATCACTTCTTTTGGTAAAACAGTTGGAGAACCTTTACTACTTAAAAACGTATTCACACCAATGATTGGAAACTCCCCAGTATGTTTCAATGTTTCGTAATACAAACTTTCCTCTTGTATTTTGCCGCGTTGGTACATGGTTTCCATGGCACCTAGCACACCGCCTCTTTCTGTAATCCTATCAAATTCTTGCAATACAGCTTCTTCCACTAAATCGGTTAACTCTTCAATAATAAATGACCCTTGAATTGGATTCTCGTTTTTAGATAAACCCAACTCACGGTTTATAATTAACTGTATAGCCATCGCTCGTCTTACCGACTCTTCGGTAGGTGTAGTAATGGCCTCATCATAAGCATTGGTGTGCAAACTATTGCAATTGTCGTAGATGGCATACAAAGCTTGCAATGTCGTTCTGATATCATTGAAATCAATTTCCTGTGCGTGTAAGCTTCTGCCACTGGTTTGAATATGGTACTTCAACATCTGACTTCTGTCGTTTGCACCATATTTATCGCGCATGGCTTTGGCCCATATTTTACGCGCTACTCTGCCAATAACAGCATACTCTGGATCGATACCATTGCTAAAGAAGAACGATAAATTGGGACCGAACTCATTAATGTCCATCCCTCTGCTCAAGTAATACTCTACGTAAGTAAAACCATTGGCCAAGGTAAAGGCCAATTGAGAGATAGGATTGGCGCCTGCTTCGGCTATATGATAACCGCTAATGGATACTGAATAAAAATTGCGCACTTTCTTAGCAATGAAATATTCTTGTACATCGCCCATCAAACGCAAGGCAAACTCGGTACTAAAAATACAAGTGTTTTGCGCTTGATCTTCTTTTAAAATATCGGCTTGCACCGTGCCACGCACTTGTGCCAAAGTAAAGGTTTTTATTTCGGCATAAACATCGGCAGGCAATACTTGATCGCCTGTAACGCCCAATAACATTAGGCCTAAGCCATCGTTACTTTCCGGCAATTCGCCTTGGTAAGCAGGCACTGATTGACCTTTGGCTTTAAAAATTTCAGCAATTTTTTGTTTTACTTCATTTTCTAAACCATTCTTTTTAATATATAACTCACATTGTTGATCGATGGCCGCATTCATGAAATAGCCCAATAGCATGGGCGCAGGACCATTAATGGTCATAGACACCGACGTTTTTGGATCGGCTAAATTAAAGCCACTGTATAGTTTTTTAGCATCGTCCAAGCAGCAAATGCTCACCCCAGAATTGCCAATCTTTCCATAAATATCAGGACGAATATGTGGGTCGTTACCATATAAAGTTACACTGTCGAAGGCCGTTGATAAACGTTTGGCAGGCATCCCCAAACTTACGTAATGGAAACGTCTGTTGGTTCTTTCTGGTCCACCCTCTCCAGCAAACATACGCGCAGGATCTTCACCTTCTCTTTTGAAAGGATAAATACCCGCGGTGTATGGGAATTCACCTGGTACATTTTCTTGTAATTGCCATCTCAAACGATCGCCCCATGCCTTAAACTTAGGCATGGCAATCTTTGGCACTTGGGTATGACTTAAGCTTTCGCTATGGGTTTTAATTTTTATTTCTTTATCACGTACCTTAAAGATATAGTCTTCATTCTTATACTTCTCTACCAAGGCATCCCATTGGTTTACTAAGTCTTTGTTTTCGGGACTCAACTTGCGCTCTAATTGCAACAATTCTTGTTCAAGGGCATTCACTAACGATTTATCTGACATTTCTGTTGATGGCATATTACTTCACGACAAAGGTAATAAAGAAAATGAAAACCTGAATTGAATTTTAAAGGCTAAATATCTTTTATGAATATTTGAGGAAGTGCTTATTTTTGCAACATGATTCAACGTATACAAAGCTTGTATTTATTCGCTATTTCAT
This sequence comes from Bacteroidota bacterium, assembly GCA_947450015.1. Lineage (GTDB taxonomy): Bacteria > Bacteroidota > Bacteroidia > NS11-12g > UBA955 > JABMMZ01. The sequence continues at coordinate 5,371 of CANFUB010000131.1, forward strand.
TACTTTCAATTGTAATGCTGGCTACGAATATGGAAATGATTAATGGCAATGGCAGTACTAGCGACCTTATCAAGCAGTATTCCATAGGTGCTATATCCGACGTTTATTCGTACACTGCAGCATCGACTGCAAACATTCTAGATTATACACGAATTGTATCTTTTTGCTTAATGGGAATTTACGCATTTATTATCCTATTATTATATAAAAATTTAAAGCAACAATTGAAATTTGCCCGTCTGAACTACCTCTTGATAGCGCTCTCAATTTTCGGGATATATTCTTCTATCTACAAGGCCACCATTGGCTTAAGTGGTAATTCAGAGCAAAACTATACCATGGGCATATTTTTACCCCTTTTAGCCCTTGTTTTTAATTTTCTAGCTTGCCGTGGAATCAAAAAAGACATTGATTTAATTGGGTCTGCCGACCGTTTAAGGTAGTTCTATTTTCCATTGAATTATTCTAAATTAGTGCAATGGGGAAAAATTGTAATTTTTTTTTTACAATTCATCAAAAATAACAATAAATTTGCGCACAACTTAAAAAAGACCATTTCAAGTTTTTACCCAAGAATGAACACAACAACAAAAAACATTTTCAAACTAGCATTAGTGGCAGGAATTATCTTCTTTGCTGCTTCTCTTATTTCTAAATCTGTAGATATTCATCAACTAAACATTGAAAATTATTCTGCTGAAAAACCGCTATTTGGTGCCGATGAGTACCAGTACGAAGCCCCAAAAGAATTGCCGGCCAATGATGCTGTAGCCACAAGAGTAAAGTGGTCATTATTGTTCTTCGTAATTATTTTGATCATGGTTATCGCAAACGCATTTGACATCAGCGCATTAACAGCAAGATTAACTGGTAAACAAGCCATCAATTCTAACAACGTCAACAAATGGGTGATGTTAATTTTCATGATTGTTGGTTTAAGTGCTGTGGCTTGGGAATATTCAGCACACGGCAAACATGTTTTATTAGGCAATGCTGCCAGTGAGCATGGTGTAACCTATGATAGCATGTTTAACATCACATTGATTTTAACTACAATTGTGTTTGTTATTACGCAAATTTTATTATTTTATTTTTCTTTCAGATATTCAAAAAAAGAAGGTCAAAAAGCATTGTACTATGCACATAACAACCGTTTAGAAGTTTTTTGGACTTTAATCCCTGCGATTGTTTTGACTTTATTGGTTTTGAGAGGTCACCAAACTTGGCGTTCAATTGTGTATGCCGATGTTGATGGCACAAAATCTACCAATATTGAAATATTTGCTTTCCAATTTGGTTGGAATGCAAGATACGCTGGTGATGATGGTATTTTAGGTGTTGCTGATTACAAATTCATTTCTGGTAAAAACAAATTAGGTTTAGCCAACCCTGCAGAAGTTGATTCACTACTAGTAGAATTAAAAGCTGCTGTTGTTGCTGACCAAGCTGCTATCAAAGCTTTGCCACAAACTTTAGAGCAATTGCAAAAAGATTGGCAAGCGGCTAAAGACATGCAAGACAATGAGACCATGTCATCTATCACCAAAGAAATGGAAGAAATTAACAATGGTGATCGTATGGATGATTTAGAAGCGTCTATCAACAGAAAGACAAAACAAATTGAGCGCATTGAAGCCATTAAAAAAGACCCTAAAGTATTTGCTACCTATTTCACAAAAGCAGAAGAGGATGATGTTATCACCCAAGAATTACACTTAGTGAAAGATAAATTAGTAACCTTTAAATTCAGATCAAGAGATATTATTCACA
>CANFUB010000132.1 GCA_947450015.1 Bacteroidota bacterium
ATCGTCGCCAGAATTAACATGGGAGCAATTCGATGGGGACGACAAGCCACTCGATTATAAATATTGCTACTGGTTGGCCCATCCCGAGCAGGATGATAGCAACCGACCATGGTTCGATTTTTACGCAGGTATTATTAGTACAAAGAACCCTGATTATGCAGTTATTAGAAAATTGGTAAGTATGGCCGAAAAGCTCAATGCAAGGGTAGAAGGGGATGAAGGAGAAATTTATACAAATGATTTTATTGATTCTCTTGAAAATAGGACAATCCAAAATAATAATGAGAAAAAGAATTTTTTCACGAGATTGTTTTGGAAATCATCTTGGTAATTTAACAGCAAATGCTGAACGACCCCGAAGGCGGTCGAATCCCTCTAGTTAACAAATTCAAAAATCATTACGACTCTGAAGGCAGTCGCATCCATATGGATAAGTATGCACAAGACATAACAACCCCAAAGGTGCTCGAATATTTCAAACAAAAGAAACACAGTTCCGAACGACCCCGAAGGCGGTCGAATCCCTGTAGAAAAATAGGCCCAACCCACAACGACCCCGAAGGTGGTCGTATGTTTTAGACAATCGAATATTACAGCGATTAATTACAAAATATTTTTTTAATGCATTGAAAAAACCAAAGCAAAATTTATAAATTTGTTAGGTATGTCAGGCACATTTTCAAAAATTTACATTCAAGTTGTATTTGCAGTTCAAGGGCGAAGGTCATTAATTCAAGCCTCATGGGAAGAAGAATTGTACAAGTACATAACAGGGACAATAACAAATAAGGGCCAGAAATTAATTGCAATTAATGGGATGCCAGATCATATTCATATTTTGATAGGAATGAAACCTTCATGTAGCTTATCTGATTTGGTAAGAGAGATAAAAAAATCATCGAATGATTTTATAAACGAAAAAAAGTTTTGTAAATCTAGCTTCAAATGGCAGGAGGGATTTGGAGCATTTTCATATAGTCCTAATGATTTGAACCGGGTTATAACCTATGTGCAAAATCAAAAGATACACCATAAACAAAGCACATTTAAGGAAGAGTATCATTCTTTGCTTGCCGAGTATGATATAGAGTTCAAAGAGGAATATTTATTCGAATGGATGGATGATGGCCACCTTGACTCTAACTCGTAGTGGAATATGCGACCCCTTCAGGGTCGGTTTCAGCGTCTGTTGTAAGTTATTATAAAGATATGACCCCTTCAGGGTCATAACATTATTGACATCTATATTTATTAGGTGCCACCATGCTATGTAGTGGTTTAATTTTCTGCAAACTAAAATTTCTATTGCCCAACCTATCGACCCTGAAGGGGTCGCATATCTCTGACGGTAATAGACCGAGAGGCCTCCCGACCCTGAAGGGGTCGCATAGCTCTAGACGGTTGCAATCATCAACGTTTTAATTGAATTATCATAATTGTAATAACATAAGAATGATTTGTTGTTACCCAAAAATGAATTGCAACCGTGTGTCAGCCATAGATAAACCAAAAGGAGGGTTTGGAATAAGCCGAAGCGTGTTGAAATTCCTGGCCTATCAAGCGATTCCATTAATTCGCACAATGCTTTATAAATGTGGATTTGTAATTGGGTGCAGCAATAAATTAACTGCTACTTCGTTTTAATTTTGCGTTTTGCAATAATAATGGCCACCAAAAAGAGTAATAGTTTTAGAAATGCTGCGGATGATTTTCTTCCTGAAGAAAAAGAAAAGCAAAAACCTTTTGGTCCAGGCAAGCTCGCATGGATTAAAGATGAACGCACACACAAAATTGCGGGTGCGTTTTTTATCTTGTTTTCGCTCTTCCTTTTTGTAGCATTTACCTCGCATATCATCAACCTATCGCAATTCGAAACCGATCAAGATATTTTACAAAGCAGCAGCTGGAAATGGTTCAAAGCCAATAATGTGCGCGGTGCGAGTAATATGATGGGTTATTTTGGTGCATGGTTCAGTCATTTGTTTATTCACAAATGGTTTGGAATTGCCTCTTATATTTTATTGTTTACCATTTTCACCCTAGGTACACGCTTATTGTTCAATTGGCAATTGCATCCTATGACCAAAATTTTGCGTTATAGCTTTTTCATCATTGTATGGATTTCTGTGTTGATGGGTTTTATTTTCCATAACGATAATTTATACATGGGTGGCGGCTTTGGCTATTTCGGTTATATGTGGTTACAAAGTTTAATAGGTGCTGTTGGTACAGGTATCTTTTTGTTTTTATACGGATTGGCCTTCATGATTATTGTTTACAACATCGATCTGAAATTTAAAAAAGGCTTGGTGCAATACGATGAGGAATCGGACACTGCAAGTAAGGTGGCTTTTTCTGATCATGAAACAGAAGCCGAACGCATTAAACAACATTACGAAGAAATACATTCGCAACCAGAACCCATCATTAACAAGGAACTTGCCGAATTGGTAGAAGAGGAAGATGGTATTCAATTGCACACCATTCCTGAAATTGAAGATGAGATAGAGGAAGATACTGAAGCCAATATAGAAGAATACAATGCACCTATCAGTTTTAAAGTCGATCCAATCAAAGAGAAGAAGGTAGAAAAACTACCAGATTTTGAATTGAAAATAGCCCCACAAGAAGCAGATGAATTTGTGCCAGAGGTAGTTCAAAAACCAATTGTAGAGGCTGCGGTTGTAGAACGCCCTGCAGGACTCGAAGATCCTTACGACCCAACCTTAGATTTACCAGGTTATCAGTTTCCTACCATTGATTTATTACAAGAATATGAGTTTACTAAAACAGAAGTCGACCGCACCGAATTAGAAACTAGTAAGAATTTAATTGTAGAAACCCTTAAGAATTATAACATTGCCATTTCTGAAATACGCGCCAACATTGGGCCAACGGTTACACTATATGAAATAGTGCCAGCACCAGGGGTTAAGATTTCGAGAATTAAAAATTTGGAAGATGATATTGCCTTGAGTTTAGCAGCCCTCGGTATTCGTATCATTGCACCTATTCCAGGCAGAGGAACCATTGGTATTGAAGTGCCAAACAAAAAACCAGAGATGGTGCCTATGCGATCGATGATAGCGAGTAAGAAATTCCAAGAGTGCAATTATGAATTGCCTGTTATTTTAGGTAAAACCATTTCGAACGAACTCTACATTGCCGATTTAAGTAAAATGCCACACTTACTTTGCGCTGGTGCTACTGGTCAGGGTAAATCGGTTGGACTAAACACCTTAATCGTTTCGTTGCTCTACAAAAAACATCCATCAGAATTGAAGTTTGTTTTAGTAGATCCCAAGAAAGTAGAGTTAACCTTATACAACAAAATTGAACGCCACTATTTGGCCAAATTACCGGGCGATGGCGATGCCATTATTACCGATACCAAATTGGTGTGTAATACACTTAACTCATTGTGTATGGAGATGGACGACCGCTATGAGTTATTAAAAGCGGCAGGAAAAAGAAATATTATTGAATACAATGCCAAGTTCAAAGAAAGAAAATTGTTACCTACAGAAGGTCACCGTTTCTTGCCATACATTGTAGTAGTGATAGACGAGGTAGCCGATTTGATGATGACCGCAGGTAGAGAAGTGGAAACCCCTATTGCACGTTTGGCGCAGTTAGCGAGGGCCATTGGCATACATGTTATTCTTGCAACGCAACGTCCTTCTGTAAATATTATTACAGGTACCATTAAAGCCAACTTCCCAGCGCGTTTGGCCTTTAGGGTTACTTCTAAAATCGATTCACGTACCATCTTAGATAGTAATGGGGCCGACCAATTAATTGGTAAAGGCGATATGTTGTTTAGTACGGGCAACGATTTAATTCGTTTGCAATGTCCTTTCGTAGATACGCCAGAAGTTGAGCGCATCACCGAATTTATTGGCAATCAAAGAGGGTATAGCAGTGCGTTAATACTGCCAGAATTTAGAAGTGATGAAGATGGTGGTTCGCGCGATGACTTCGATGCAAGCGACAGAGATGCATTGTTCGAAGATGCCGCCCGTTTAATAGTAATGACCCAACAAGGCAGTACCTCACTCATTCAAAGAAAATTGAAATTGGGTTATAATAGAGCTGGCCGTTTGGTCGATCAATTAGAGCAAGCTGGTATTGTTGGTCCTTTCGAAGGCGCCAAGGCCCGAAAGGTACTAATACCGGACGAAGCGAGTTTGGAGCAGTTTTTGAATACTTTGTATAAATAAATTTATTACCTTTGCACCCATGAAAAAATTTTTCCTGTTCACTTTAGTGGCCATCGCCTTAACTTCAATGGTGACGCCTCATAAAGATAAAACAGCCAATAAACTTTTAAAAGACGTTTCTAAAAAATACAAAGACTACAAAACACTTAAATCTGACTTTTCAGTATTAAGTGAGGCTGCTGATCCTAAATCGCCAAAGAAAACAGAGAAGGGCAGTTTACAAACCAAAGGCAATAGTTTTAGATTGAGTTTTGCTGGTCAAGAGATTTTTTGCAATGGTAAATTCATTTGGACTTACACCAAAGAAACCAATGAGTGTACAAAAGATAAATACAATCCGAATACAAGCAATGGTTTAAATCCTGCAAAGATTTTTACAGTTTGGGAAAAAGGTTTTTTATATGCCGATGAGGGCACCTATAAAAAAGGAACTGTAGAAGTGGCTAAAATTAAATTAACACCTACCGATAAAAAGAAACCATACTTCTTAATGAACTTAGAGGTTGATAAAAATGCTAAAACAGTCATGAGTTTGAAAGTATCTTTTAAAGCGGGTAATAAACAAACCTATACCATTACCTCTCAAACGCCTAATGCTACAATTGCCGATTCAGTGTTTGAATTCAATGCAGCGAGTTATCCTGGTGTAGAGTTGGTTGATTTAACTAAGTAGTTAGCCTTTTACACAAGCATCATAAAGGATTTTAATATCCTTTTCTTCAGCAGTTAATTCTGTTTTCTGATAGATTTGTTCGGCATATTGCAATTGCAATTGTTTGTTCTTGCGCTCCATGATTAATGGCTTGACTATTGGTCGCATTAGAACATCGCCATTCAAGTCTCTGCCTATTTCCAATTTCACGTAGGCACATAAATGGCACCAAGTAAAAATATCATACGCTATAAAATCTGCTAAACTGTAAATAGCAAATCCTGTTTTGTTTTTGCCTGAAAACGGATCTGTGAATTGGTAATTTCTCCAAGGTTGTAAATTGTGTGGATGCCCACCGATGATAACATCTACGCCACAAGTATTAAAAATATTTTCGAATAAATCAACCGTCGTTTTGCTAGGGTAGGTCTGGTAGGCATTGCCAGCGTGGATGGAACATAAAACAAGGTCGGCACCTGCTTTTCTGCAAGTCGCGGTTTGTTGTTTGATGAGGCTTATATCACAGCCGGGGAGGTTCAAAGGTAAAAGGTTTACAAGCCAGGGTTTATCCTTTGGTGCTTCAAATTGGTTAAGGGAATAGGTGTAGGCGATGAATCCAATTTTAAAACCATTTCTTTCGATGATTACAGGTTGCTCTGCCTCTTCGGCTGAGGCAGCAGCGCCAATACTTAAAATATTTTTATGCTTTAAATTTTGAAGGGTAGCCAACAAGCCTGCTTCGCCCATGTCAAGACTATGGTTATTGGCGACACTTAAAATATCGAATCCCTTATATTGACCATTGCCGTTAAAAATTGAAAAGGTTTGCTCATCGGTATTGAACAACATATTACTCAACATGACTTCTGGTACAAAAGATTGCTTTTGCTTGATATCAAGAGGCGTTTCAAGATTTGCAAATACAATATCACTTCCAAAAAAATCGGCACCAACATTATCCCATAAATACTTGGTGTATTCAGGTTTAATCATTTCGTAAGGCATTAAGTCGCCACCCAATGAAATACTTAGTTGAGAATGAAACTCAGGATGCACTGTTGATGGCTTTTGGAAATGCGCCAGAACAGTTGGTTGAGAAGGTATCTGGGGTGGTTTGAAATAATACTTATAAGAAAAATAGAGCAAATCCATTAAGCGCATGGTGCGCGGATTTTCTTCGAATTCTAAGGCCTTGTCCCAACTTTTTCGTTTAAATAAATGAACCACATAAGCGAGCCCCTTGATGGTTTGACATAGAATATGTCCTTTTATGGTATATGGTCTAACGGCTTTCAATGGTAAAATAATACTTTACCCTAACATCATTCTGCCTAGTAAAAAATATACGCCTAGGCCAATCACATCGTTGGTAGTGGTGATAAACGGGCCAGATGCTAAGGCAGGATCGATATTGAATTTTTCTAGAATTAATGGTGTAATGGTGCCTAATAAAGAGGCTACAATAATAACAGTGATAAGCGCTGAACTAACCACAATGCTTAAGTCATAACCATGTCCAATGATAACATTCCATGTTAAGAGCAAGGCAGCACAGATTAAACCATTCAATAAAGAAACGGTAAACTCCTTGCCTAGTTTTGGTAAAATATTTTTACTTTTCAGGGTATTGTTGGCCAAACCTTGCACAATAATGGCCGATGACTGAACACCTGCATTACCACCCATTGCAGCAACAATTGGCATAAAGAATGCGAGCTGTGGTAAGCGAGAAATATCACCTTCGAAACTCGAAACAAGGGCAGAACTGCCTAAGCCGCCCATTAAACCTACCATTAGCCAAGGCAAACGCGCACGCGAGAGAATCCATATTTTATCACTGCTCTCAACATTCTCACTTAAACCCGCTTGTAATTGGAAATCTCTATCTGCCTCTTCTTTAATAAAGTCTACCACGTCATCGATGGTAATGCGACCAATTAAACGGCCCATGCTGTCGATTACAGGAATAGCAGTTAAATCGTATTTGCTCATAATGCTGGCCACTTCTTCGCCAGTAGCATAGGCATTTATAGAAATGTATTCATCATTGGTAATTTCTATTACCGAGGTATGTGCCTTTGCTAAGACTATGTCTTTAAGTGAAACAACACCTTTTAAAATATCTTTGTCGTCTACCACATATACCGAGAGCACATTTGTTACCTCTTCGGCTTGCTTGCGAATTTCTTCAACACATTGACTAACGGTCCAATTGTATTTGACCTTTACCAACTCTTTTGCCATCAAACCACCGGCCACA
>CANFUB010000133.1 GCA_947450015.1 Bacteroidota bacterium
ATAAATTGGAAGATATCTGTATCGTAATTCGACGATTTACCTTGAATTACCCTAACCAAACGCTCAAATCCCATTCCGGTGTCAACATGCTGTGCAGGAAGTTTTTCCAAAGAGCCGTCGGCCTTTCTGTTAAACTCCATGAACACGTTGTTCCAAATTTCAATCACTTCAGGATTGTCTTTATTTACCAATGTGGCGCCATCCACTTTTGCGCGGTCTTCATCAGAACGCATATCAAAATGGATTTCGGTGCAGGGTCCACAAGGACCGGTATCGCCCATTTCCCAAAAATTGTCTTTTTTATTTCCGTTGATTATTTTTGATTTATCAATGCGGGCAGCCCAAATATCGTAAGCTTCTTGATCGAAGTGGATATTAGCGGCTTCGTCTCCCTCAAAAACAGAAACATACAAACGGTCTTTGTCTAGTCCATACACTTCGGTGAGTAGTTCCCACGCCCAAGCAATGGCATCTGCTTTGAAATAGTCGCCAAAGCTCCAGTTACCGAGCATTTCGAACATGGTATGGTGGTAATGGTCGTGCCCTACCTCATCCAAATCGTTGTGTTTTCCGCTAACTCTCAAACATTTTTGGCTATTGGCAACACGTTTTTGCGTGGCCACTGCGTTTCCTAAGAAATAATCTTTAAATTGATTCATACCGGCGTTGGTAAACATCAACGTAGGATCTCCTTTCACCACAATGGGTGCAGAAGGAACAATGCGGTGATTTTTGCTTTCGAAAAACGCTAAAAACTTTGCCTTAATTTCTTGAGATGTAAGTGACATAATTAGATTGCAAAGATAAATTAAAAGTTAATTAGAAAGTTTATAAGAGTTTATAAAAGTTTATGAGCGTTTATAAAGTTTGGCTGGGTACAAAAAATAAACAGCCGAAGGCGTAAACTTGCGAAGCGTCAACTACCGGAGGTGTAAACCGCGAAGCGTCAACTTGCGAAGCAATCTCAACGCAGGAAGTGCCTCTAAACAAAAAGGACGCCCTAAAGCGTCCAATTTTGTTATTGTTTTTTTCTTCTGTATCCAAAATTAGTGATTTTTCAGTTTTTAACCGTTCTTGATTTTGGGAGATACTACAAAGTGAATACTTTATTATTTTGAAAACAATTGTAAAAAGTGAGTAGATTTTGGCGGGGATTTATCTTTACCCCAAATTTCATTTATTTGATATTTTGCATTTACAAAACCAAGTTCAGATGACTTTATCAAGTAGTATAAAGCGAGATTTTTAGTCTTTGAATCCATTAATTCTAATGCTTTTTGGGGCTCTTTGGGTGTTGAATATGCAATAATATCATAAACGTGATAACACGCTTCTGCATTGTTATATTTATTAGCCATCTTTAATGCAGTTAATAAAAATTCTTCTCCCATATTATGTAACAAATAGTATGATGCAAGTTTATTATAAAGAAGAGAATCATTGTTTTTTAATGCCTTATTTATCATTGTATTTAATGTATCTTTTTCTAAAACAGGATTGCCTTCTGTATAGTTTTTGTAGTTCTTCTTGTCGTTATTATTACATGTACCAATTAATAACAATATAATTATTAGTTTATTCAATTTTTTTCTTATCTCCTAGTTTTGGTGAGTTACTCCCTGAATAAGCATATTGCTTTTTGAATATTTTTTTACCGTTTTTTATGGTCACAAAACCACCTTTTCCATTATTTGGACTATCTTTACTTTCAGACTGTCTAAATCCGACAAACCTATTGCCTTCATTTTTAAAAACAGCATAGCCATCACCAGCAACAACTAATGAGTTTTTGTTTTTTATCGATAAGAATATAGAAATTTTTTGAGCAATGGTGACATCGGTGGTAATTATTTTGTGGGTGAAATGATTATCATAAAATTCATTTGAAGCCGCATTACAACCATATACTACTAAATTAATTTTTGTTCCGTCTTTCATCGCCGTTTGCCATTCTGTGCTTTCTTGCGACATTATAATATTAAATTCTTCGGCTGATTTAGCCAAAAACATTTTACCATTTACTTCATATTGTATTCCATTGGGATTAGCATGCGCGAAAACTACAAAAACTCCATCATTTACTTGATTTTTTATATTATTTCCAGCATATTTCAAAGAAGCATCGTTTCTTAATAAATTAACGCCAATAGTATCTAGTTTAATATCGCTAAACCAAATTGGATTATTAGTGAACATTGCGTAAATAGAAATTGAAACATTGGGTTTGGGGTCTCGATTCCATCTTCGTACCAATCTGCTGTCGTACTCACCAAACACAGCGGTGTAGTGATTTCCATCACCATTGACCTCATTTGTTTTTTTATACCATTAAACCCAAACCTAAAGCCGCTACCAGCGCTGTAACTTCGGGTTTTCAATGAACTACCAAAAGGATTTGATTTGGGGCGGGGGATTGAGACTGTTGTGAGCATTGGGAATTCTGGCTTACTGTAAAATTAATTAGGAATATTTTTTATAAAAATCATCTATTTTTTGTTCATTCATTATATAGAAAATCTATACCAGCAGGCGGCGATATTCTATGGTATTTTATTGTAGATTTACCAATGATTTTCTGCCAAAATGAAATTTTCCCTTCCGGTTTAAATGGGTAATGATAAATTGAATGATATGCACTTTTAAGAGTTAAGTGTTTTAAACATGTGTTATTTTCCAAATCATTAATTTTCATAGAAATTCTATATTTATTTAAGTTCAACCCCAACATTGAAATGTCTTGCTTGAAATCTAAAGGATAAATTGGACTATAAATTATTGTTTTTTTAGGGTGAGTAACATATTGAAATTCAATCCAAATTTCAATATCATGAATATTAAGTAAGTTTTTATCAAGTAAATCTTTATTAATTAAAATTGAATAAGTAGCTTTTGGCATAACTCTTTTCAAATTAACCTTTTCACCCCAGCTTGCCGATTGTGGTTTATATATATCATCTGTTGGCATGATTTCAATATAAGCCAACAATATTCCATTGATGGTTATATACTGTGGATCTTTACCATTAATTAAAATAATTGAATCTGTTTTATTTTCTATTTGAATCAACAAACTACTATCGCTCAAATAAAAAAAACCTTTGATTTTGATTGTTGAATTCTCGAAAATCACTTCACTCTGTGTTTTTGAAAACAATAAAAAAAGAATAATGAGAAACTTTATTTTTTTCATGTTATTAATTTTTTTCTGGATAGAACCGACTTACACCATCACCTGTTCCACCGGCTTCATTATGTGCTCGATCATAACAATAACCCAAAGCCGTTCTTAGAAGAGATTCTCTTAGCTCATGGTAAAGAATTCTAGACCGAGGAATCTCATTATATGGTGAAGTTATGCCATTTTTTATATCAATAGCTACAATGTTTATAAATTGCCCCCTTGCAATAAATACTTTTCCGTCATAATGATCTAATGGTTTAAGGCCATATTCATTGGGTTGATCAGAGTATTGTTGTGTTGATGCATTCAGTACGAAACCCCTAATCTCCTTAAAACCAAGAAACTTATCGGCAAATTGACCTCCTTTATTATCTAAAGTACTTATATTGGAGTAATAATTATTTACACCCGTTTGCATTGGGGGATTTTCCAAACCGATATTTGTAATTCCTTCTGTTCCATAAAAAAAATTCAACTCAGTGCCCTTTGAATTTGTTGCTGTACTTAAATCATTAATTATTGATAATCCTATATCTTTTTTTAATAATTTATCAATTTTCTTTTGACTAACACCGCTAAAGTCTAATTTTACTTCACCGTCATCAGCAAACTTTACATATTTCAGATTTTTAGGTTTAACCAAACTTTTTACGTCTTCTTTTGCGACAATATCATTTTTGCCAATTTTAAAAACGTCACCAAATACATCTTTAAATAAATTTGGGTTATTTGCAAAAGTATTATATGAACTTAAAGATGAAATGGGTTTCGGATCCACATTCCACCTTCTTCCCAACCTACCATCATATTCCCAAAATGTGGCGGTGTATGTTTCATTGTTAAAGTATATTTCTTTGTCTTTCTCTTGTGTGTTAAACCCAAACCTAAACCCACTTCCAGCACTGTAACTTCGGGTTTTCAATGAACTACCAAAAGGATTTGATTTGGGGCGGGGATTTGGGTATGATAAGTGCATACTATTTATATATTTTGTTTAAATGGCTTGGATTAAACTTTCTAATTTAAATGTTCCAATCCTATTGTTTTTACTCCAACCAATTCTACTCGTATTTTTTCGAGTATCTCCTTCTCGAAAACAATAATGCCACTATCCATTTTCAACGGTTTAAAAAAATTAAATTTACTTTTTGTAATTGTCTCTTTACCATCAAAATATTCTTCAAGTACCAAAGTGCAGGCATTAATATTCCAATTTTTCTGATGGCCTATAAATCTTACCCAATATAAATACTCATTACCCTGTTTTGTTTTAAAATAAAAATGAAACTGTATAGAGTCTGCATTCCATGCTCTACTTTCGGGCGTAGTTAAATCGGGATAATTATGAATTAGATATTTTTTGTATTTATCAGGTGGAATGAATTCAGTGTATTTAGTTAAAACCTTTTTAATTGCAAAATTGATTTCCCTTTTTGAACAAGCGAATTTATAAAAACTCAATTCTTCTGTTTGAGATCTGATACCGACCAATTTTGAAATGTTATACAAAGTACAGCCACTGAACAAGTATAAAACACATGCGAATAAACTAATTCTCTTTTTATTTAGTAGCATCAATCTCTAATTCAATTATGTTTAACTTGACAGGTTCAAAATTATTCAAGCGAGCAGGTTCTTCTAATTTTTTCCCTTTGAATGACTCTACCCTTTGAAATTGTTTACTTGCCCAATTCCCTTTTTTCAATTCTTCCTTTGTGAATTCTCTACCAGTAATTGGATCGCAAGATCCTAATGCGGATTGCTGATTAATTAATTCCATTCCTGCAATAAATTTCTCATTCGCGGGTGTTGATGCTTTACTTAAAACTCCTGTCAGACCGGTTATCTTATCAACGTCATAATCTATATCATGTTGTTTTGCTAGTGCATCTACAGCATCGATAGGTGCCAAACGATAATCATCGTTCAACAATCTATAATCTTTCCCAATTTCTGGAAGCTTAGGATTTTTAGAACCTGTATAAATACCATAAACGTTATTTGTTACAAATTCAACCTTTGGTTTATCTTTTTGTTTTCCAGCTTTGTCCAGTAGAAAATAATTGTATTGAACACCTGGTCCTTTTGAATTTTTATTAATTAATTCATAATCAGTTGTAACCGTAATATCTGTAACTATATTTTTTGAATTTACGTAAATATTGAACGTTGCATATTCAAGACCATCTATATCAACAACGTCAATTGATCTATTTGAAGCAAATTGAAAACTTGACAATTCAGCATATTTTTTTTCGTACACAATTAATGGATCAGTACTCAAAAACTTTCCTAAACTTGGATAATAAATTCTCATACCGTAATCTTGATATTCATTAATATTCTCCTTCCCATTAAATCCAAACCTAAACCCACTACCAGCGCTGTAACTCCTGATATTTATTGAACTACCAAAAGGATTTGATTTGGGGCGGGGATTTGGGAGATGGATGGGCATTTTCAATTTCATATTTTATTATGAATTTAACTCTTGATTGTTAGATTTGCATTACCTCGAAATAGGCTCCATGGGAATATCAATACTAATGTAATAACCAAAAACATGATCATTATTGAAATAAATTTCAACTCTAATTTCGAGATTATCTTCCCTGTCCTTTTTGACAAAAACAAATCAGGGTATTTTTCAACTTCAAGTGATTTATATTCTTCGCTTGTAATTTGAACATAATCTTTCCTACCGCTAAAATAAAAATTCATAATATATCGGGTATCACCTTTCTCACCTTTTTTGATTTTTCTATTTATATAAACATAATCAATTGTTTTTTTATCTGAAATGGCAGACTTAATATCAATAAAACATATCATCAAATAGATTAAAAAAACAAACCCGATTAAATTAACGAGTAATTTGACATTAGTTTTCGAAAACAGTTCTTTCATTAGGATTTCTTTTTTCGTTTATTTGAATCCTGCACTTTAGTTGATGCAATTTTAGAAACTGTGCCAGACATTGCTTTACCCGTATTGTTTATTTTATCAATATTTTTGGCTGATTTCTTTTGAGTTGCCGCTTCTTTTTTGGTATTATTTATTAACTTTTTGTTAGGTTTTTTCCGACTCGCCAAATCCTCTGCCTTTTTACTTGAAATATTTGAGTTATTCTTAGCTTGAATTGATGCTTCCTTAAATTCATTATTTTTAAGCAGAGAACCTAAGCCTACTTCTGTGACAGCACCTGCCAATATACTTTTCAAATCAAATTCTTCATCTTTATAAATTTGTTTCAAGGAACTTTCAATTGAAGAAACGCCAACTTCTAATAACTTTACAACTATCTTTTGGTTTGTAGGAGATTTTAACCAAGTTGCGAATTGCGCATATTCTTTTTCAATTGCACCATTTGCTGCACCGAAACCTGCAGCAATTAACATATCCATACCATCTGCCCACTCTAAATCACCATTTGCCTCTGTAAATGACATGTCTTCAAAGATCATTTTTGATCCAACCTTACTCGCATACTCTGTAAATAGGCCAATAATTGCACCAATAATTGGATTATCCCCCTTAGGGTCACTAAAATAAGTTAATTGGTTTCTATTTACGGCATAATAACTTTCTTCTGGAACTGGCTTCGGATCCACATTCCACCTTCTACCCAACCTACCATCATACTCCCAGAATGTGGCGGTGTAAGTTTCATTGTTGTTGTATATTTCTTTGTCTTTCTCTTGTGTGTTAAACCCAAACCTAAACCCGCTACCAGCGCTGTAACTCCTGGTATTTA
The DNA here is from genome assembly GCA_947450015.1 of Bacteroidota bacterium. GTDB lineage: Bacteria > Bacteroidota > Bacteroidia > NS11-12g > UBA955 > JABMMZ01. The sequence goes on from CANFUB010000133.1 coordinate 6,936, forward strand.
TTGAACTACCAAAAGGATAATAATCATTGATGGTGGTAACCTCGGCTTCGAAGTAAATTGTGCCCGAAATTTCTTTGTGAATTGGCTTATCTGAAATGGTGACCAAAACATTGCCTAAGTGGTTGCTGAGTTCGTAGTTTTTAAGGCCTAATGATCGGGCATATTTGCCA